>CAZWYG010000012.1:0-8235 GCA_964638105.1 Candidatus Woesearchaeota archaeon | reverse complement strand
TGCCTGACTTATCAAAAGAACCCGCTGGTTCTTTGGAATCTCCTCGAAGCACTGAACGGTGGCATCTTTACTGAGCCTCCGACGGATACCACAAAGGAAATCCTGTTTTAATTCATAAACAAGCAGAACTCATCTATACTCAAATAAAAAATAAACTTTTTTAAGTGTTTTGGTTATTTCAAAAAAATTATAACAAAACGAAACAATTAAATATTCTGAAGGGTTTTATATTTTGTACCAACAGCTAGTTCGTTCGTCTGGTTTTAATCCAGAGGGGCAACCTAGGGTTGCGGCGCTCTTTGTAGCGCTCATTGGTACATTATTTTTTCAACCACTTTTCAATTTCTTCTAAACTTATTTTAGCATAAGTCCCCAATTTGTTCTTCTTGTCTTTTCTCATTAAATAAGAATATTGATGCGCTTGCGAATCTTTGCCTAATCTTGTGAATTCAATTTCATAATATATTTCTAGTTTGTTCTTTAGAAAAAACTCAAGATTGTTTTTAATTTCTTGCTCTTTTCCATCGAAGTCTTTGCATATCTTTAGATAAAGTTTTTCTTTGATTTTCAATGATTTGATTATATAATAAATAATTACAGAATAAATTCTTATTTTTAGTAATGCCTTTCCTTTATTTGATTTTTTATACCTGTAGAATTTTTGTCCGTATCTTGAGGAGATTATCTTAACAAGATTGTCTGAAAATTTAAACCCTCTGATTATGCTATTGTTATCTGCTATACAAATTGTATAATCTTTGGTTAACAAGTCTTCTCCTGAAACATCAATTTCTAACTTCATCCCAAGGTCCTCTTCAAGACTTTCTTTGCAGTTGCATAATCAGCTCTCTTATTGCTTTCTCTCATGACTTGTCCAATTAAAAAATTCAATGCACTGATTGTCCCTGCCTTGTAATCATCAACTGCTTTTTTGTTTTTCTTAATTATTTTTTTAACTATTTTTTCAATTTCATCTGAATTCGAAATTGTGGAATGTTTTTTTGCTTGCTCTTTTGGAGAGGATGATTTCTCCTCCCATGTGTGCAAAATCTCTTTAGCCTTAAGTTCTGTTATTTTCTTTTTATCAATTAAATTCAAAAGTTCAATAAAATGCTCTGCTTTAATTTCAACGTCTTCTAATTCTTTTTTATTATGATTAAGAGTTCCTAGAAGTTCTTCTGTTACCCAGCGAATAGCCAACTTTGGATTTGTTTTTTCAATTATTTTCTCAAAGAATTCAACTATTTCTAATTTTCTTGTTAAAATTTTTGCGTTGTATTCTGGAATTTTGTATTTCTTAATTAACTTGTCTAACTTTTCCCTTGGTGTTTCTGGAAGTTGTTTTTTAATTTTCTCAACTTCTTTTTTATCAATTATCAAGAGAGGCAAGTCAGGATCAGAGACAAAACGATAATCTTGTGCTTGCTCTTTTGTTCGCATGAGTTTTGTTATGCCCTTGTTGTCGTCGAACATTCGTGTTTCCTGCATCTTTGGTTTGTCTTTTTTTTGACGAGAGAATTCATATTCAATTGCTTTTTTTATTTTCTTTAAACTATTGATATTTTTTATTTCAATTCTTTTACCTCCAGAAACAGAAACATTAACATCTGCTTTTATTCCTGATTTTTTGTCAATTGCTTTTATGTAATCAAGAGTTGTGATTAATTGTTTTAGCCATTCAATAACTTGCTTGGATGATTTGAAATCAGGGTCTGTCACGATTTCAATTAACGGGCTTCCGCTTCTGTTGTAGTCGATTTCTCCTGTTTTTGGATTCCATGCTGCAGGGTCTTCTTCAAGGTGGCATTCTGTAATATTTATTCCTTGGAAATTTCCTTTAATTCCTATAGGAGTTGCGTGAGGGCCAGACAAAGTGTTTTGATAACCTTTTGGCAAGTCAGGCCAGTTGTAGTGTTTTCGCTGCCAAGGAATTTTCTCATTTATTTTGCATCCAAGAATTAATCCAATTTGGATTGCTTTTTTTACTGCTTCTGAGTTTGGATTCATTGGTTTTGCACCAGGCTGGCCAGTGCACACAGGACAAATATTTCTGTTTGGTTTTGAATGCTTTGCTCCATGCTCTGCCTTGCAAGAACAAAATAATTTTTCTTTTGTATTAATATAACCGTGAACTTCTAATCCGACTTTTAGCATAGAGAGAAAGATAAAATAACTTTATTAATTTGTTGGAATGAATAATTTTCCCTTTTAAATTTTTCTTTGGCTTTCTTGTATCTTTTGAGTTTGGCTAAAAGTTTAAAAACTATTAAGAGAGTTGAGATTCGTCCATATTAGTGGACATAAATTAATTCGGAGGTTCAAATGTCAGAAGACGACTACGAAGATGAAGAAGACGAAGAGTTAGATGATGATGACTCTTATGATGATGACGAGGACGACGAATAATCCTCAATAAATTTTTAAATTATATTTTGTTTTTATTTTATGAAAATTCTAGTTGTTGGTGATCCTCATGGAAAAATCAATAGAAAAGTTCCAAAGAATGTTGACTTTGTTTTGATTCTTGGTGATTTGGGTAAAGCAGATCTCGCGAGGCAATTCTTTTTTGAAAATATCAAAAGACAGAAAAAAGGTTTACCTAAAATTGAGGAAGGAAAAGACTTTATTAAAAAAACAAGTATGGAAATTTATACTTCCTCTGTAAATGTCGCGAAATTTTATTCAAGTATTGCTCCAGCTTATTCAATTAAAGGAAATGTTGGAGCAGATAACAAAGACATAAAAGAAAATAACAAGAAGTTTGAATTGAATCTGCCTTTATTGTGGGATAACCTAAAGAAAGTTAATAATTTCAATTTGGTTAGTAATGGCATTAGAAATATTAATGGGCTGAGAGTTGGTTTTCTTGATTATTTTTTAGACGAGTGTTGGGTACGAGAATTTATTTCAGAAGATAAAGAAAGGTTGGGTTTGGCAAGAAAAGAAACAAAAAAGTCAAAGAGAATTTTGAAATGGTTTGGAAAAAATAAAATTGATATCTTGGTTTGCCATCAACCACCTTATGGAATTTTGGATAAAGTTAGTAAAAAATATGGCGCTCCGAGAAAATGGGAGGGCAAACATGCCGGAAGTAAAATTATTTTGGATTTTGTAAAGAAAAATAAAAAATTGAAATATGTTTTTTGCGGGCATATTCACGAAGGCAAAGGAAAGGCAAAGATTGGGAAGACAGAAATAATTAATGCAGGTGTTTCGGGAGATTATTTTGTTGTTGATTTATCACAATAATCCTTAAATAATCCCAATTTATTTTTTCTGATGGATGAGGAGCAAATAAGGACAGTTCATTTAGGATTATGTCACAAAGGAGAAGGTATTGAAGCATTGATTAAGGTTTTTTCCTTGCCTGATAATAATGCTTTTGTAAAAGGAAGAGCGGATTGTTTGACTAACGGAAGAGATTTTTTTTACAAATTGGGGAAAAAAGCTGCTGGCTATGGATATGTTTGTAATTCATCAGAACTTATTTATGTTCATCCTTTGAAAACAACTGATTTTGAACCAATATATGATTTAGATGATCTTGAAAGTTTTGCAAAAGCAATTGCAGAATTCCATTCTTTTAAAAAAGGTGTTAAGGTAGGAGAAGAAATTGATTTAACTACGGCATCACAATAATCCTTAAATAATAATTCTTATTTTTTCTTTATGAAATATGATAAGAATCAAGTTCATTATGTTGCAGCAACTGCAATTCTTGTTAAGGAAGGAAAATTTCTAATTGCAAAGCGCGCAAATTGGGAAAAGGCTTTTCCTGGAAAGTGGACTGTTCCTGGAGGAAAGTTGGAGGTTTTAGATTATGTATTAAGAAAAAAAGATACTTCATCGCATTGGTATAATGTTTTAGAGGATTTGGCAAAAAAAGAAGTTAAAGAAGAGGTTGGTTTAGAGATTCAGAATATTGAATATGTTACAAGTTTGATTTATATTCGAAATGATGGAATTCCCTCGCTGATTGTGAGTTTATGGGCAGAACCTGTTAATGAAAATGTTGTTTTAGATAAATCTTTAACAGAATATAAGTGGGTTAGTTTGGAAGAAGCGAAAAATTATGATTTAATTGAAGGAATTTATGAAGAGTTAGAAATGTTAGATAAAAAACTTAATACAGGAAAAAAAGAAGAGTGGAAGAAAAATGATCATATTGACAAGAGTTTTGAGAATAATAATTCTGAGGATAAATCTTTAGAAAACAATAAGGATAAATTTGTTTATTGAGAAACCTTGGAATAAAAATTTTCAAATGATTGCTTTGTTTTTTCTTCTAAAGAATATCTTTTTTCATTAGCATCTTTTATGAAAATTATCTCTCGTGAATTCTGTAATGCTCTCAAACCTCTTTTTACTTCTTCTTCATTTAACCCAGAGAGATTTACCGACTGGTCTGAATTTACACCTTCACCTTTGTCATAAATATAAATTACTGGAATTAATTTCCATGCAACTCCAAATTTTCCCCTTTTCTTAAGTATTCCCTTTCAAAATCCTCGATTGTTTCCATAAAAATAAAAATTGTATTTATATTTAAATAAATTTATTTTCTTAATAGCATATCTAAAATCTTAAAAACCCTTGCTTATTTTTCTCTTTATGCAAATTGGTGACGTTGAAATTAAATGGTTAGGACATTCTGGTTTTTTTATTAAGAATTCTAAAATTATTTATATTGACCCTTTTCAGGTTATGGGCAGTTTTGAAAAAGCAGATTTAATTTTATTGACGCATTCGCATTATGATCATTGCAGTATCGAAGATATTGAAAAGGTTGTGAAAGAAGGGACGACGATTATTTTGCCTGCTGATTGCCAAAGCAAGATTACGCGGCTCAAGGTTCCTGTTAAGTTAGTTGTGATTGAACCGGGTCAGGAATTTGTTTTAAATGATTTGAAAATAATTTCTTTTCCTGCATATAATGTTGATAAAGAATTTCATCCAAAGGATGAAGGATGGGTTAGTTATTTAATTAAAATTAATAATGTTTTGATTTATCATTCTGGTGATACTGATGTTATTCCTGAAATGCAAAAATTAACAGGACATAAACACAATGGAGTAAAGTTTGTTGCGCTTTTGGCTGTTGGTGGAAGATTTACAATGAATCCAGAAGAAGCAGTTGAAGCTGTGAAAGTTATAAAGCCAGATATTGCAATACCAATGCATTACGGGAGCATCGTAGGAGACAACGAAGATGCAAAAGAATTTATTGAGTTGTGCAAAGAAAATAATTTTGATGCTAGGATTCTGGGAAAAAATGAATAAAGAGATTAAAAGTGTTGCAGTTCATAATGGAAAGTTTCATTCTGATGATGTTTTTTCCGTTGCGATTTTAAAGATAATCTTTCCAGATATAAAGATTATTAGAACTCACGACGAGAAAATTTTGAAAGAGGCAGACTTGCGAGTTGATGTTGGAAAAAAATATAACCCTCTTTCAGGTGATTTTGACCATCATCAAAAGAGTTTTAATGAAAAAAGAAAAAATGGAATTCCTTATTCTTCTGTTGGTTTGATTTGGAAAAATTTTGGAATGAAGCTGGTTAATTCTGAAAAAAATTGGAAGATTATAGATAAAAAAATAATACAACCTATTGATGCTTTAGATAATGGTATGGAAATTTTCGAAGTGACTAAGATTCAACCTTATTGTCTTAGAG
Organism: Candidatus Woesearchaeota archaeon; assembly: GCA_964638105.1. Lineage (GTDB taxonomy): Archaea > Nanobdellota > Nanobdellia > Pacearchaeales > GW2011-AR1 > ARS1301. Next base: position 2,560 of record CAZWYG010000012.1, on the reverse strand, counting down.
ATATTGTTGATTGTTTTAATTTTATAGGAAATGAAGAAGATTCAGATAAGTCTTTTTATGAGATTTTAGAATTTGCAATGGAAGTTCTAAGAAGAGAAATTGCAGTTACTGAAGAGACGATTAAGGCAGAAAAAATAATTTTAGATAAAATAGCTTCAACAGATAAGGATTATATTGTGCTTGAGAAGTTTATTCCATGGAAAAAAGTTGTTATTGAAAATTCTAATTTGAAATTTGTTATTTTTCAGGAAGAAAAAGATAATTGGATTGCTTGTGCTGTGCCTGTTGAACTTAGAGGTTTTGAGAGCAGAAAGCCTTTTCCAAAATCATGGGCAGGGTTAGAAAAAGAAGAGTTACAGAAAATTACTGGTGTTAAAGATGCTAAATTTTGCCATAAAAATCTTTTTATTGTTGTGGCGGGTTCTAAGAAAGGTGTGATTAAATTAGTTGAACTTGGTTTGAAATAATTCCAAAAAGCATAGAAATATTTATATAGAACTAGTTACTTATTTTTATTATATAATTTAAGTTTGGCGACGTAAATTAATAGTAAAAGAGGTGTCTCTTTTTGTTTTCTACTAAAAGTAAGTATGTCAACTATTTAAATTTTTTGTTGGCATGACTCTCGCTTAGTGAGAGGTGGAAGTAAACGAGGTAAAAAAATGGTATTAGATTTTGCAAAAGAAGCAATAGGCAATGCAGATAGTCATAGTATTAATTTTGACGAATTGCGTGCAGGTAAGGCAAACATCAAAGTCATTGGAACTGGTGGTTGTGGAGCGAACATGGTGACATGGCTTTTTAACAAAGGAATCAATGGAGCTACTGTTTATGCTGCGAATACAGATGCTTTGCATTTAAGTGTTACAAAGTCTGATGAGAAAATCTTGCTTGGACGAGAATTGACACGAGGATTAGGTGCAGGTGGAATGCCAAACAAAGGACGGGAAGCTGCAAAAGAAGCACTTGTTGACGTGAAAAAAGCTGTCTCTGGTGCTGATATGGTTTTTGTCCTAGCTGGAATGGGTGGTGGAACTGGAACTGGTGCTGCTCCTGTTTTTGCGCAATTAGCTAAAGAAACTGGTGCGGTTGTCATCGGCGTTGTTACTATGCCTTTTGAATCAGAAAAAGCTCGTATTGACAAGGCTGAATTTGGTTTGCAAGAACTTCGCGAGGTTACAGACACATGCATTGTTCTTGACAACAATCGGTTAGTTGATATTGCAGGGCAGTTACCAATTGAGCAGGCTTTTGCTGTTGCTAACGAGTTAGTTAGTACAATGGTTAAAGGAATTGTCGAGACAATTACACTTCCTAGCTTGATTAATTTGGATTATGCAGATGTTTCTGCTATTATGAAGAATGGCGGTGTTGCTGTTATTGGAATTGGTGAGAACGACACGCAGAACCGTGTGCAAGAAGCAGTTCAGCAAGCACTTACACATCCTCTACTTGACGTGGATTATAAGGGCGCTACTGGTGCTTTGATACATGTGACTTGCGGACCTGATTTGAAGTTGGAAGAATTTGATATAATTGGACGTTCTGTTTCTGAGAATCTTAGTCCAGATGCACAGGTTATCATTGGTGCAAGAATCAGCAAGGATTTTGTTGGTAAAGTGCGTGTGATAACTATCATGACAGGTGTTAAGTCACCTTATGTGCTTGGCAAAGATTTTCAAGAACAGGCAATGCCAATGTCAAAAGAAATTTCTGATTTAGGTATAGAAGTTTGGAATAATTAATTATTTATTTTCCCTCGAGAAATCGAGGGATTTTTTGTTTTTTTAATTTGTTTTCTCTAGAATTAAATAATTTTTTCGCATTTAGCATCAAGTTCTCCCTGCGAAATTATTTTATTAAATTCGGAGGTTGAGTTTGTTCCAAATTCTAAATCACAAATATATAATTCCTGAATTGAATCTAAAATCATTTTTGGATAAATCTCTTGAAAATTTGCCCCATAATCATAAGTAGTGCTGTATTCTTCAAAAGTCATATTAAAAAAAACAAGATTATGAGGATTATATAACTCATGCACTACTTGCTCTTTGCTACAACCTGCTCTCTTAAGTAATAGATAACCTTCATTTAATTCACTTGGAACAATTGTTAAAAATTCTGAATAAGTATAAGGATGTGGAATTGCGATAAGTTCCGTTCGTTTATCATTAACCATAGCGTAAGGGTTTTCATTATAATCAAAATTTAATTTCATTATCCACGGGCATGCCATTATAGAATCAGTTTGGTTAAGATTTTGGTTTGAAACCAGAATTATTATTCCAATCAAAACTAAAATTCCTATAATGCTTACAATCACTACGCCTCTTTTCATATTCTAAATAATCTTTGCAATTTAAAAAGTTATCTAAAAAATCTTTGATTTTTTAATTTTTTTAAACATTAGGCATTCTTGGAGATTTCATTCTCTTGTTGCCGTATTTGTGAAAGAACATTACTTTATCAAAATCAGGTTTTCTTTTTTCTTTTTGCTTTTCTCGAGGATAAGCATATCCAATTGGAAAAAGTGCTTCGACTTTGATGTCATCTGGAATTT
>CAZWYG010000011.1:0-8447 GCA_964638105.1 Candidatus Woesearchaeota archaeon | reverse complement strand
CATATTCATTACATTCGTCAATAAATCCAAAAATTTCATTCAATACTTTGTCAAGCTCATAATTCTCAAACAACTTTTCAATTTTCTTTTCATCAAGTTTTTCAATTAATTTGTTCTCACATTTCTTAATTCCGTTTTTCTCAATTAAGCCAGAAACTCGTGAAACCAAATTTCCAAGTTTATTTGCAAGTTCATTATTATGTCTTTCAATCAATGAGTTTTCAGAAAAATCTCCATCATCTCCAAAAGGCGTTGCACGCAAAAGAAAATATCTAACAGAATCAACATTTCCTGTAATTGCAATCAACTCATCCACATTAATTACTTTGCCTCGAGATTTTGAAATTTTCTCATCCCCAAATGTCCAATATCCATGCACAAAAATATTTTTTGGAATCTCAATTCCAGAAGACATTAAAATCGCAGGCCAAATAACTGCATGAAAATAAAAAATATCCTTTGCCAAAATATGCAAATCACACGGCCAAAAATCCTCTTTTCCTTTCTCTCGCGTAGCGCTATAATAATTAAGCAAAGCATCAAACCAAACATAAGCAACATGTTCTTCATCAAACGGCAGCTTAATTCCCCAATCAAAACTCGTCCGCGAAATCGACAAATCCCTGTTCAATTCCTTAACTCGATTAATAATTTCTTTTTTTCTTTTTTTAGGCAAAATAAAATCCTTTTCATATAACTTCAAAAGTTCGTCTTTGTATTTTTGAATTTTAAAAAAATAACTTTTCTCTTTAATTAATTCAACTTTCTTTTTATGAATTGGACAACATCCATCCTCAAGTTCAGTTAAATAAGCTTCACATCCAACACAATAATATCCTTCATATTCTCCTAAATAAATATCTCCTTTGTCATAAACTTTTTGCAAAACTTCTTTTACAATTTTTTCATGGTCTTCATCAGTTGTACGAATAAAACGCGAATAATCAATATTTAATTTCTTCCATGCATCCTTGAACTGCGGAACAATGGAATCAACAAACTCTTTTGGCGACAAACCCTTTTCCTCTGCAATACTCTGTATTTTCTTGCCATGCTCATCAGTTCCAGTCAAAAACAAAACATCCTCTCCTTTTTGCTTGTGATATCTTGCTAAAACATCAGCCACAATTGTCGTGTAAGCATGCCCCACGTGAGGAATATCATTAGGATAATAAATCGGTGTTGTAACATAAAATTTTTTTGCCATATAATTCAACAAGTTATAGATATAAAAGATTAACTAATTGTAAATTTTTTCTAAGTAAGCTAAGATATTATGGTAGTCTCTAAATGTAACTCTTTCATATAATTTTGAATCTTTAAAACAAGGTTTTTTTAATTTATCCCAGTCGATGAATTCAAGTCTTGCAGGAGTCTGTAAAATTAAAAGTAAACCATTCATTTTTGGTGCTGCAACATTAAACTCCTGGCCTCCTTCCATTACGTCCTCTTCAACAGGACCGTAGATTCGATTAAGTTCCTTTACTAAAAAAGTTCTCACACTTTCTCTTTCTTTTCTACCTCCAATAACTGCAGCATAGAGTGCCCCATTTTGGCGTGCATGCGAATCTTTGATTACACGATGATTCCATCTAATATGCGGCTTAGTTAAGTCAGGTTTTTTACCAAATTGTTTTTGAATCTGCTTTTTTGTTTTATTCATAATATTCTAATGATACAAAATTATATAAAAATTTATGAGTTGTAGAATATAAATGCGTCATTAGTATAGTGGTAGTATCCAAGCTTCCCAAGTAAAAACCACTAGCGGGTTTTTACGAATCCTGCAACCGCGGGTTTTCCTTCGGAAAAAGCTTGTGTCCCGGGTTCGAATCCCGGATGGCGCATTACTTATAATCCCGTCTTATCAATCCGCACTTAACACACTTAAAGAATTTGGTCTCAGCTTCATCACTTGAACGAGTTTGCATTGTCCAGAAATACGCTTTCTTGTGCTTGCATTTTGGGCATTCCTCCTCAACAATCGGATTAGTTTCAGAATCTTTTTCCTTAATAACAGGAATTTCATTCTTAATTTCAGACTTTTCAGAACTAGTAAGATTTACTTTTTCTTTAGTTGAATAACTACATCTTGGACATCCATAATTTTTTGTTTTCAAAATTAAGACTGCCCCACATTTTGGACAAAATTGCATTTTAGATGATTTGAAAGATATTAGATTACTTTTAAATCTTTTTATTTATTATGAAATGATTAGTTTTCATCACAAAAACCTCTTTCATATGATGGGCGTGTTGCTTCATAAAACATTAATTTCCCCCAACCAATAAAGGGCACAATTTTGAAAACAGCCTTTCCAACTAACTGATCTTCAGAGATTTCTTTTTCAACATCTAATTGCCCCCAATTATTATCACCCATTGTCGAGAAAACATACACTCCATTTTCATAATCTATACTAATTATTCGATGAATAAGCGGATTATTCCTTCCCGCATCAAACACAATCACATCACCTAGCTCTAATTTCTCTGGATTTGCCTTTACTATAAACAAAATATCGCCTTTGTTAAATCCATTCTGAAAAGGAAAATAACTAAACTCTGTTTCATCTATTGAAATTGAAGGATACTTGTCTCCATGTCTCCCCCACCATTCTGCATCATTTGAAAAAATATCTCCTTGATGATACATACTACATGATTCAACAATTGCCATTGGAAGTGCAGAACCTGTAACCAGCGACAGCGTCGGCAAAAAAATGAATTTAATAACCACAAACAAAAATATTATTGAAATAAACCAACCTTTTAAACTAGGATCTTGCCAGACAATATACCAAAATTTTTTCAGGTATTTTTTCAAATCTCTTTTTTTCATAAAAAAATAAATAATCAGGGTTTTTAATATTTAGCTAAACTAAAAAAATTTTCTCTCAAAGCCCAAATTTTCGAAACATTTAAATAATATACATCTTGTGTATACACACAATGGATATATTTGATAATACAATTTTATGCAAGAGATGTGAAAAAAAAATGAAAAAAGACCACATTGAAAAAAATGGATTTATTCTTAGAACTGTTTCATGTCCAAAATGCAATTTCAAGATTATTCATCCTGTCGACGAGGAAAAATATAATAAGTTTGTAAATTTAAAGAACAAAGAATTTAAAGTCAAGATGCGTCTCGTTGGAAATAGTTATGCAGTTTCAATTCCAAAAGAGATTGTTTTATTTATGAATGCACAGAAAAAAATGATGAATGATATGGTTAGATTATGTTTTGAAGAAATGGATAAACTTAGTCTGAGTTTTGAAAGACTCGGGAGAGTGCGATGATAAAAAAAGAAAATAAAATTAGATTGAAAGTTGTTGAAGCACAGCAAGATGATGCTTACAAAGGTATTGCACGAATTGATAATGAGATTATGAAAGATTTAGGAGTCAAAAGAGGAGACGCTATTTTAGTAAAAGGCGCAAGAGAAACAATTGCTATAGTTGACAGAGCCTATCCTGCAGATGTTGGTGAAGGAATTATTCGTATCGACGGAGATTTAAGAAAAAATGCAAAAGTAGGAATAGGAGATATTGCATCTTTAGAAAAAGCAAATGTAAAGGAAGCAAAAAAAATAGTAATTGCTCCTGCACAAAAAAATATAATGCTGCAGATTCAGGGCGACCCTGAAAATTTAACAAGAACTTTGCTTGGACGTTCTTTTTTCAAAGGCGACATTTTGAGATTAGGAGTAAGACAAAGAAATGATTTATTTGATGATTTTTTTGGAAATGACTTCTTGGGAGGAATGGGTTTTGGGGGGCTTGGAGGAAACGTGACACAGATTCGTTTTATTGTTGTCTCTTCTAATCCTAACGGGCCTGTGCAAGTTACAGAGAATACAGAAATTGTTTTGAATCCAAAAGCAGTTGAAGTCAGCGATGATAAAATTCCTGAAATTACTTATGAAGATATCGGAGGATTATCTGAAGAGATTAAGAAGATTCGTGAAATGGTTGAAATACCATTAAAGCATCCAGAGATTTTTCAAAAATTAGGAATCGAGCCCCCAAAAGGTGTTCTACTTCACGGACCCCCTGGAACAGGTAAAACTCTTTTAGCCCGAGCTGTTGCAAATGAGTCAGAGGCAAACTTTGTTTTACTAAATGGACCAGAAATTATGTCAAAATATTATGGTGAATCTGAGAAAAAAATACGCGATGTTTTTGAAGATGCAGAAAAAAATGCGCCTTCAATTATTTTTATCGACGAGATAGACTCAATTGCTCCAAAAAGAGAAGAAGTTTCAGGAGAGGTTGAACGCCGTGTTGTATCGCAAATATTGACAATGATGGATGGTTTGAAATCTCGTGGAAAAGTTGTTGTTATCGGAGCAACAAATCGTGTGAACGCACTCGACCCTGCACTTCGTCGTCCAGGTAGATTTGATAGAGAAATTAATATTAATGTTCCAGATAAAGAAGGAAGACTTGCTGTTTTGAAAATTCATACTCGTGGAATGCCTTTGAAAAATGTTAAATTAGATGAAATAGCGTCGACGACACACGGATTTGTTGGTGCTGATTTGGAATCTCTTGCAAAAGAATCTGCAATGAATGTTCTGCGAAAATATCTTCCTAGTATGAAATTAGATAAAGAAGAGCAAATCCCTCCTGATGTTTTGGAAAAACTTGTTATAAGGCATAATGATTTTCTTGATGCATTAAGAGTTGTTCGTCCATCAGCTATGAGAGAGGTTTTAGTTGAGACTCCAAATATAGGTTGGAATGATGTTGGAGGTTTAGATAAAATTAAACAAGATTTAATTGAAGCAGTTGAATGGCCCTTGAAAAATGCAGGTGCTTTCAAAAGAATGGGTATTCGTCCATCTAGAGGAATCTTACTTTACGGTCCTCCTGGAACAGGTAAGACAATGTTAGCTAAAGCAGTTGCTAAAGAATCAGAAGCTAATTTTATTCAAGTAAAAGGGCCTTCGCTATTGAGTATGTGGGTTGGTAAATCAGAAGAAGGTGTTCGTAAAATATTCGAGAGAGCAAGACAAGTTGCACCTTGTATTATTTTCTTTGATGAAGTTGATGCTCTTGCTGGAAAGCGAGGAGTTGAGCAAGGAACAAAAGTTACTGAAAGAGTTCTGAATCAGATACTTGCTGAAATGGATGGGCTTGAAGATTTGAATGATGTTCTTATCGTAGCTGCAACAAATCGTCCAGATATGCTTGACAGTGCACTATTGCGTCCAGGAAGATTTGATAGAATATTATTAGTTAATTCTCCAACTGAAGAAGGTCGTAAAAAAATTCTTGAAGTTCATACAAGAAACATGCCTCTTGCTAAAAACATTAAACTTGATGACATTGCAAAGAAAACCGATGGTTACACTGGAGCAGATTTAGAAGCAGTTGCACGTGAAGCAGGAATGCTAGCTCTTCGCGAAGACATGAATTGTGCAGAAGTCAAGAAAAAACATTTTGATGATGCAGTGAAAAGAGTTAAACCAAGTGTAACAAAATCAACAATTGATGTTTACAAAAAAATTGAAGAGACTTTCATCAAGTCCGCAAAGGCAGCTGTTCCGACAAATGGAAATAGTTACCTTGGATAGTGTTGTAACTTCTAAATAGTCACAAATAGAAAGGTTTATAATGGTAGAATTCTCGGGTAGGTTATGGATTTAGAAAAGAGATTTACTCGTGAAGATATAGAAAAATTAAAATCATTAGCAGGGCTTACAGATTTACCCAAAGATATAAGAGAAGTTATTAAAAGAGGATTCATGGCTTATGAATATGAAAATAAAAGTCTTCAGGAAAAATGTAATATTGACCCAACAACAGGGCTTTACACACGAACTTACTTTAATGAAAATTTAGAAAAAGAAATCGCACGTGCGAACCGACATCAACACTCTCTTTCTTTAGTTATGGCAGATATAGATTTTTTTAAAAAAGTTAACGACACTTACGGGCATGTAGTCGGCGACGATGTGCTGGCAGGCACAGGAGAGGTAATCAAATCTTCTATAAGAGAAGTAGATACTCCTTGTCGTTACGGTGGAGAAGAATTCGCAATTATCCTCCCTGAAACAGATTTAGAATCTGCAGTCTCATTTGCAGAACGGTTAAGACAAAAATTAGAAGTCAACGAATTCTCATATGACAAAGGAAATTTTAATATCACAGGAAGTTTTGGAGTTGCAGAATATCTCTTAAGCGAACCTCCAAAGAGATTAGTTCAAAGAGCAGACGCAAATCTTTATGCCGCAAAAAAAAGAGGAAGAAATAATGTTTACTCTGGAGAGATTTTATGAAAATTGAAGAATTATTAAAAGAAAAGAAAATCTTCTTGAAAGCAAACTCAATAATTGTTCAATGTTCTAATTGTAAATCTCTTCAAAAATCATGTGCTTCTGGAACACCTTTGGACCAAATTGAATGGATTAACCCAAATGAGGACATTGGGGTCAGAAGGATATTCAAAGAAAATTATGGTGACAAAAAAATAAGTCATAGTTTATGTTATTCTTGTGCACAAGAACTCTATCATTAATCAAAGAGAAAACTTATACATCCAAAACAACCTGCGCAACAAATTTATCTTTAATTTTTTTCACAAACATTTCATTATAAGTCACTGCTTTAACATCAATACTAATTTCATAATTTTCTGCTTTGTCTCCAATAACTTCTGCAATCAATTTATTCTCTTTAATCTCTAACATCTTAACTTCACTTAGAAAAAATCCCTCGCTGTCAAATAAAAACAAAAGTTCTTCTAAAAAATTATACAACAAACTTTCATTGTCTCGTCCGACCACGCTTGGGCGCACGACGTTCTGAACTTGTTCAGAGCATTTTCCTTTAACTGAAATTTTTTTATTAATTTTTTTTGCAATTTTATTATCAGACATTGAATTAAACATTGCCAATGCAGAATTTTCATATACTTCTTCAAGCGAATTTCCAAATGCCTGAAACTTTATATCTGCTGTATGCTCTAAATATTTGAATTTCATAAAAAATAAAGTTACTAAGAGTTATAAATTATTCTTTAACACACTTTTTCTAATTGCCCAATATGATATTCCAAATTTTCAATTCTAAAGTTAAGTTCTGCGATTTCTGTGTCTTTTTCTTGTTTTAGTTCTTTGATTGCTTCAACAAGAACAGCTGTTAACTTGTTATAATAAACAAGCTTATTCCCACTTTCGGGATCAGTAAGGATTAATTCTGGAAAATCTTTTTCAACCTCTTGAGCAATTACTCCAATTTGAGAATCATTTCCCATGCTTTCGTTAATCCAGTTAAATCTAATACCGTTTAGCTTGATAATTTTTTCTAAAGCATTATCTATGGAGGTAATATTCTTTTTTAATCTAATATCAGATAGTCCAGTACCTGATGCCCATACTGCCCCTCCATTATCATATAACACCATATTCCTGTCACTTTGAAGAGCTAAAAAGAAATTTGATCTTTGGTTACTATAAAGATATCCGCCAAATATAATATTCCCATTAACATCTAATTTCTGACTAGGACTAGTTGTCCCAATTCCGACGTTACCACCTGATAATACAGTAAATGTCCCATCATTATATGTAGAACCAATATTCCACCAAATTAAGTTATCGGCACTACCATATGCCCAAAGACCACCCCTGTTTGTGCCAGAACTTCCTTGAAATTGGTACCCTGTTGCCCAGCCACCAGTTCCCGCCCTGATTTTAATAGTACCTAATCCACCATCAAAAAGAATTGGACGACCACTTCCAATTTGAAGAGCCGCCCGGGGGTTTGTCGTACCAATACCGACGTTACCCACGGAATTAATTACTACTTTATCCCCACTTCTATGGAATCTTAGGGTATCCAAATTATTATAAATAACCCATCTATCAGAAATTGAATAAGTCCCTGTCCCCGTGGCCCGATCTTGCAAATCAAGTTCCCCGCCTGACCCAGAAATTGTCAATCGGCCAGTGGATTTAACATAAGAAGACATAGTATCTCCAATGTGTGCTCCTCCAATAACTTCAAGCGTTGTTCCCGGACTAGTCGTGCCGATGCCGACGTTTCCGTTATTAACATTTAAACCTGCAGAAATACTATTAATTAAAACTAAAGACACTAATAATAAAATTATTTTATTTCTCATTCTCTTTTCTAATATTAGTTTTTCCATATTTAATAAACTTACGGAGTTCCATTTGAAGTAAAAGTTCCAGTTAAACATAAGTCTCCTGTTGAGTCAATGTAAATAACAGTATCTCCTTCGCTGTTTTTAATTGTGAATGCATCTCCAATTGGAGAATTACAATTAGAACTTTCGTCAGAACAATCTCCAGAACTTACACACAAATCCCCATCATCATCAATATATGAAACAATTACTCCACTATTAATTATTGTAAAACTATCTGGTAGGGCACCATTACAACTTCCCCCTGAAATACAATTTCCTGAAAGAA
>CAZWYG010000010.1:0-9108 GCA_964638105.1 Candidatus Woesearchaeota archaeon | reverse complement strand
ATCATCTGTTTTAACAACTGTTCCATTAGCATTCTCAAACTCAAATCCAAAATCTTTTTCAAGAGGTATATTAAGATTTTCTCTCAAACCAGAATAGTATCCATAATCATTAATACTCCTAATCAAATCAACTATTTTATCTTCTGATATTTCTCTTTTTAATTGAATGGATTTTATCTCAGATTCAATACATTCGAAAGCGGAAGTTCTACTGCCTCCAAGACTTTCTGAGAAATAAATATTAAAAATAGTAGGATTTCCGCTGTAAGCCACGCGTAGGATATTGTCTTCTAACAACCCCGCTCCAACATTTTCTCCATTTGCTTTTGCCTGGTAATTATATAACTGAAATTCACTTGCATCAAATTCAATACAATTATAACCTGATTCATTCTCAAAAAGTGTAACAACAAAAACATCAGTCATAGTATAATTTTCAATAAATTCTTCTTTAAGGTTTTTTATTATTTTCTCATTACTATCAGAAAAAATTTCTTTTTGGCTCAGAATTGTATAGAAAAAAATCAGAAATGTAATAAAAATTACAAATGAAATTGTGATTCCTACATGTGAGCCTTTTTTGGATTTCATTATCCAAGAAGAACATTAGCTATTGTAGAAATTAAAAAAGCAGTTATTGCCAATGTAAATGAATGTTTAATTCCTTTTTTGAAGCTCCCTTCTGAAAGTTTTCCAATAGTGAGTCCACTGAAAAAACCCTGAACAATTAATAGATATATAAATGATTCACCAATTGCGCTAGTATCAAAAGATGAATTTCCTGTAACACTCATTCCACTAATCATTGGAAATATTTTAAATTGCATTACAAGAACAATTGCAATAAATATCATGAAGATAATATATCCTTGAACAACCATTGCAGAAATTGCAGATTTTCTTTCTTTCTTTAATTTATCTGATAATGTAACAGCATTAGTAACTGACTCAAGTATTTCTCCAATATCTCCGCCTGCTTTTTCAGCTTGTCCTATAAGTTTTAATGCTCTAGAAATATTTTCATCATCAACATCTTTTGAAAAAGTGCTAAGTGCAGCATTAAGTGGAATTCCCATTAGAATTTGATTTGCAAGTTTTTCTACATGAATTCCTAAAACTCCATAAGGTTTTTTTCGAACATTAACAATACTCTTGCTTATAGGAGTTCCTGTCTTTACACTCTCTGCCAAGTTTCTTATGAACTCCAGAAACATTTCTTCTTTTTCTCCTTCAACAATAGATTCTCTTACTAAGTCGTAAATAAATGGTGCCACCCCAAGAATTATTCCTGAGCCCATTGCTAATAAAAACCATTCTGTACCATAGAAAAAGATTGAAACCGCAATCAGTGCAACTCCAAAAATCATTCCTATTATGTGTTTACTTTTTATTTTCATTTTAACTTGCTGTTGATTGTTTTAAGTGAAGGAATATTAAAAATAGGAAATTAACAGCACTTACTCCCATTATTATTACTAAACTAATTGCAATAGGGCTCAAACTTATTCCAAGTCCACTAACATTCATAATCACTAAAAGCAACATAAGAATCATAGGTGCTGCAATAACAATACTAATATAAATGTCCATAAAAGTCTCTGCAACTTTAGTGCTTTTCTCTCTTGAAATTTTATGTTCAAACAAAAGCGTTTGCGATCTCTTTTCAAAAAATTCCTTAAGCTCCCCACCAGTGTTTATAGTTGTCGCAATTCCATTAAATAATTCAGTTAACTCAATACAAGGTGATTTTTTTGCGCAAGTTCGTAAAGCACTAACAAGATTCATACCATGAAGATTTATTTCATTCAACAATTTTATAAATTCTTTTCTTAGCTCTTTATATTCTCCTGTCTTGATTAATATATCAAATATCCTTTTTGGGTTAAGCATTGATTCAGAGATTGCAGCCATATGAATCGTAGCTAGTGGAAGTTCTTGAAGAATCTTAGATGCACTTGACTTTGCTTCAAGTGAAGGATATTTGTAAGCAAACCATCCTGTTAAAAAAGGAACAATAAAAATTATCCATCCAAATTTTACTATATTATCTAAAATATTAGTTGAAAGTGAGACAAATGGAGGTCTTGAACTAACCTCAAATAAAATAAGAAAACCACTAACAGAAAAAGAAACAATAAACGCGATAAGAGTAATAAAGATAACTAAAGAAAGATAAGTCTCTGGAATAAACTTCATATTCGATTTCATTAAATCTTTCTTTAGAACATCAAGTTTGTTTTTTCTAGCCATATCTCTTGAGAATCTAAAAAATAATTTATTAGCTATTGCAACAGAAGCTCTTGGTTTTAAATTCTCTTGCTTAATTTCATGTCTTTTTTCTTTTTTCTTTTTTCTGAATCTTTTAACAATCTCTTTGTCAAGAGATAAGACTTCTTCAGAAATTATAAAGCCTTTTTCTTTCAAAGGTTTTTCTGCAACTTTTTGAGGAAAATGACCTTGAACATTTGGAAGATATCCTTGTGTTTTTGGTCCTGAAGTATTTGGAACATATTCTCCAGATTTTGGTGCTACTTTTTGAACTGCACTTGGTACTTCATTTGGCGCTATATTTGGCCCTCTAGGACGAACTGCATTAACTTTCTCTAAAATAGAATTATACTCTCTTATTGTTCTAACAAGCTCATTTTGCAATTTTTGAATCTCAATCCAAACCATTTTTTTTTCATTCTCTCTCATGTTTGGGAATGAACTTAAGAGCCTCATTGATTCTTCGATTAATTTTCTTTCTCTTGCACTTCTTTTTTTTAATTCAATAAAAACATCTCTGCTTGGAGTTATCATTATAGGCCTTCTAGAATTTTATTTTGAATATTAAGAATCATATTCCTGAGTTTGTTGAAATTTTCATATTCATTATTCTTATATGCAGCCTCTAATTTCAACTCTGCTTCTTCAAGCGAACTTAACAATTGAATCAATACAACATTGTCACCTTTTTTCATTAATTATTAAAGAGAATTACTTTATTAAATATTCGATTATTGAATCCCTAATTTTTTCAAAACCGCTGCTGGACGTTTATAATACTCATTAATCATTTGCTGAATTTCTCTAAAATCATAAACTTTTTTCTCACAAAGGCGATATATTATCTGAACTCTTCGATTAAACTCTTCTTCAATTTCTTTTGCATCAAGACCATATCGTGCACTTATCTTATCTAGAATTCTACTATTCGTATTAAAATAAAACTGGTCATCAGCAGGATTCCATACAAAAGGAGTATTTGTTTGCGCAACACCTTCTGAATCAACGTCGACAATCTCAACAACTTCTCTTAACTTTCTTGTCTCTTGTTTATTAACAACTGCATGAGTCATTACACATACACAATCAAGAACATCTAGTAACGTCGGAGAAAGTTCAATTGGAGGTGTTTGCAATCTCTTGATAACTGTGTCAACTGAATCAGCATGCATTGTTGAAATTGACGCATGACCTGATGCCATTCCTTGAAATAAAACAGATGCTTCTTTACCACGAACTTCACCTACAATAACATACTGCGGATTCTGCCTAAATGAACTTTTTAGCAAGGTAAACAAATCAATCTCTCCTTCTTTTTGACTACCTGTTGCAATTCTTGCGACACTTGGTAACCAATTTTCTCTAGGCAAATTTAGCTCACGTGTATCTTCAATACTAACAACCCTCATTTCAGGAGGAATAAAAAAAGCAAGTGCATTAAGCATAGTTGTTTTACCTGCCGAAGTTCCACCTACAATTAATATATTCATCTTGTACTGAATCAACATCCAGAAATAAGCTAACATCTCTGGGCTCAATGTTTCAAAGGAGATAAGATGAGCAGGTGTCCATGGCATTTTTGTGAATTTCCTTATTGTAAAAGTTGGCCCACGCGAAGTTACATCTTTTGTATATGTCGCATTAACACGGCTTCCATCTGGCATAGTTCCGTCGAGAATAGGCCTGGAATAAGAAATATATTTCTCGCATCTTTGCGCAAGTTTTTCAACAAATGATTCAAGGTCATCATAATTTTTGTAAACAAGATTCGACCTCAAATTTCTATACTGACGATGAATTATGTAAACAGGAGTATCAACACCATTACACTCAATATCTTCTATAAAAAAATCCCTCAGTAATGGCTCTAATTCATTAAAACCAATAAAGTCTCTACAAAGATAATAATATATTTTTTTGTAACTTTCATAAGAAATATTCAAACTCAATTCTGTTGCAAGAAATTTGAATCTG
Source organism: Candidatus Woesearchaeota archaeon (assembly GCA_964638105.1). GTDB lineage: Archaea > Nanobdellota > Nanobdellia > Pacearchaeales > GW2011-AR1 > ARS1301. The sequence goes on along the minus strand of CAZWYG010000010.1, from coordinate 4,866 downwards.
TCATCAATATATCCCTTAAGCATTTCTTCATCTCTTTCAACAACATCTTCAAAATTAACCAGCTCTTTCATAACTTCATTAATTTTATCCTTTATTTCTGCCTCTTCTATTGTCAAAGCAGGTTCTTCAATTTCATAGGCAAGTTCATATTTTTTTGGATTCCAATAAACATGCGCAAATGCAAAAGGTTCAATAAGAGGATATCTAATATTAACTTTCGTCTTGTCTGCGATTCTTTTTAATGGAGGAATTTGCGGATAAAAATTAATCAGAACCCTTGGGTAATCTTTTATTTTATTTTTTACAGCCATTTTAAATTACATATATATCAATTATTGTTTTATCTTCAGAGATATCACTAGCTATTGAAAATTTATATTCTACTGAAGAGAAACTAATTGTTTTTAATCTATCTTCTCCATTATAAGTTATATTCATTGGAGAGTAATCTTTTGAGATTGTAACTTTGTTGTATTTTCCTTGAGATATTGTTGTCACATTAAATCCACTTTCACTAAAACTATCTCCTGGTTCACTATATTGATAACGACTATCTATTTCAAAAGTTATTGTGTCATTTTCTCCATCTATCTCAATTTTACCATCACTGATTGTCATACCTATTACTCTTTTGTTTCCTGGAACACTTTTTACTTCATTTATTGTATTGTCCATATTTTTAAGAAAATTAAATGTTTTTTCAATTGCTGTTTTGTCTTTGAAACTTTCTATTTTTGGATTCACATAACTTAATGCAAGTCCTATTAGCACCATTAAAATAAGTGTATATATCACTGTTTCAATCCATATTTGTCCAAGACAATTACCCCTTTTCATAGATAAATATGCTCTGCAACTTTATTAATGTTTTGAATATTATTTTTGAGAATAATTCCATTATTATGTAAAAATTGAATCACAACTCTCAATATTTGTTAATCTATCAGAGACACCATCACATTGATGAGTTCCTACAACTGGAGTAATTTCTATCATTGAAGCGTCCCCAATTCCTGCCACTCCCAAATCCATATAATATATTTTAGCAGAATTTTTTGAGGGTAGGAAAATAGGGTCTCCAAAATTTACTCCTTCTGTAGAGTTTTTTACAGAAGAATCTGAACCTGGAATATTAAAACTTTTTGAGCCACTCTCTCCATAAACTTCAACAATAACTTTGCTCACATTAACATCTGATACATCTTTTAATTCAACAGAAATCTTTAAGCCCTCTGATCCATTACAAGTATAATAATTATTTATCAAAACATTTCCAATTGTGTTTATACATTCTGCACCTTGTGTTTGACCTTCTATTAAATTATTAACAACATACCATAAAAGTCCAACTGCAGAAATTGTAATTGCAACTATTATAAGTATTGATATAACTGCTGAAATTCCTTTTTTATTTTTTTTAAATTCCATTATTAAACACTTGTTTCATAACCGAGACTCTCATCACAAGTCGCAGTTCTTTCTCCTGATTCAGAATTTCCTGCAAGAACAGGTATTATTACTATTTTTTCTGTAGAAGAGTCAAGACCTTCACCAATATTATCATAGAATGTTTTTCCTTGTGCTAATCCTGATACAGGCCACACATCTGATAAATCTTTTATATCTTCTGTAGAAAATCCATCTGATTTATATTCTTTTACTTCAAAACTATAAATTGAAACTGTTCCTATATTTGATATACTCAAAACACCACTTGAATAACTTGCTTGAAAATCAACTTCTTCACATGCAAGTTCAATATTTTCATCTTCGAATTTTGTAACAACTTCTTTTGATATACTTTTAAACCAAAGAAAAACTATTAAGCCTAGAACAACAACCAATGCAACTAGTAATACTGTTGCAATAACTGGGGACAATCCTCTTTTCTGCATATATCTAACCATTTCTGTTTTTATAAATTTAACTGCAATCTATAATTTCTGTTAACTTACCACCATTGCAAATGAGATATTTGCTTTTACCTTCAATCTCTTCAAACCTTGAAGGAATAATTGTAAGCATATAAATTTCCTCATCTAAATCAAAATGATGAATCCCACTTTCTTCATTTATATCAAAGGAATTTAAATTTCCTGTATTATCAAATAAAACTGAACTCCCAAATTTAGTTCCGTTTGTTCCTGTCAAATTCTCTCCAATACTTTTTACTGCTATTTCTTGGTCTAAATCATTCGCAACATAAATATAATATCCTGCAATATCAAATCTTCCATTATTTTTTAGTGTTATATCTAAATCATAATCTCCTGGAGAACCAGTGCAGGTTGCTTCTTTTAGATAAAGCGAAACACCTTCTGGGCATTTAAGTTCCTGTGTTGGAATATATGTCTTTAACCCAATATAAATAAATGAACTCAAAATTATTGCAAAGCTCACCAAAAGCAAATACCCAATTATTATACTTATCCCTCTTTTTCCTCTCATTCTAAAAAACCTCTGTGCAATTTTCGAATGAATGAAAAATTTTTAATTTTACTTTCATTTTATATTCTAACCATTTTGATTATTTAAATTATTCCCAAGTTAATTTAGGTAAGGAGGAAACACTAAAAGACCACTCGCTTCCCCAACTGTTCATTGGAGGATTGGCATTATCATAAAAATAAGAAAGAGTACTTTCAGTATCAATTCCATTTTCAATTCCATAACCACAATCAGGTAAACCTGTTGATGGATCATACCAGTAAGAGTTAGAAACCGTAGAAGAATCTCTTCTTCCAATAAAACCACCTACATTGTTGTCACCAGTAACATCTCCTGTTGAGAAAGAGTTCAAGATAGAACTAGATGAATGAATATAACCAACAAATCCTCCAACATTATCTCCTCCAGTAACATCTCCAGAAGAATAAGAAGATTCAATAACAGATTCATCAACTTCTCCAACTAATCCTCCAACATTATTCTCTCCAGTAACATCTCCAGAAGAATAAGAATCAGAAATCTCTCTACCTTCTTCGCATTTACCCACTAACCCTCCAACATAATTTCCAGTTGCAATTACACTTGAAGTAGAAAAAGACTGTTCAATTAATTCTTCTTTAGAAGAAGCATCTTCATCAAAGTGACCAATTATTCCTCCAACATAATCTTCTCCTTCAACCACTCCAGAAACACTACAGTTTTTAATAAATCCATCATCAAAATCACCTGCAATTCCTCCAACTTCATCTCTTCCTTGAACAGTACCACTAAAATGAGAATCTTCAATTTCAAGATTTTCTGCATCTCCTATCAAACCTCCTGTGCCTAAATAATTTGGATTGCTATCATAAGAACCCTCTCCATAAATATCTGCATTTACATTAACTCTTTTTATGATTGACCAATAAGAAGAACTAGGCTCTCTATTATTATCTCCAATTAATCCTCCCACCATTCTATTTCCTCTAACAATTCCACTAATTGTTATATCTTTAATAATCACTCTTTCACTAACGTCCTCAACACCCAGCCCTCCAATCAAACCTCCAACACTTTCATCACCAGTAATATTTATATTTTCTAAAACAATATCTGAAATATTTACTTGGTGGGAAGTATCCCCTTTCACAATAGCAAAAAGACCTATTGCATTTTCAGTAGGTCGATTAATATATAAATCTTGAATAGTAAATCCATCTCCATTTAAATTTCCATTAAAAGAAGCACCATCACCAAGAGGGTTCCATCCTTCTCCTCCGTTCCAATTAATTGTATCTGAACAATCAATATTATTCATTAAAATATAATTTGCAGACAAATCATCTGAGATGTTAATTAAATCTTCACAAGTACAAATCTCATACCACCCATCATTATCTGAATCATTAAAACAATTTGTAGGATTATAAGAACCTCCTTCATTATCTCCCAAAGAACCAGAATAATTCAATCCCACACAGGAATCACTAATTTCAATATATTTCTCATCTCCAATCTCTTGTTTTAAAATAAAATAAAAATTATATCCAGGCATTATTTTGCATTGATAAGCAATTTGGTCTACATTGAAAGTTATATAACTCTCGTTCTCTTGGGAAATTGAAATATTATTTCTCTCTTCATCAAAATAATAAACATTCATACCTCTTGATACTCCTGTAATAAAATAAACCTCCACATTCTCTCCAATAAGTTCATCAAAATTCTTTGCAAAACTTTCTGTTAAATTCTCAATTCCTGCATCATCTAATTTATTGTAAAAACCATAGTTCAGAGTTTTTTGACTTTCTGTTTCAAGTTGTTTTTTCAAATGACTTACAACAGAAGAACTATCTTTTTTTTCATAATCAGATAAAAAAGTAAATCCTGCAATAATCCCTACAATAACTATTGTTGCTATTATATAAGCTTGCGAGCGTTTACGCGATAGCCCCTTCTGAAAGCAATTGTTTAAAGTAAGAGCGTGGGCGCGAGTACCTCTTTTATTCATAAAATATTTAGAGAAAGATGTTTATTAAATTTAAGGTTTGTAGAAAAGTTTAAATAGTATACATATGTATACAATTGTATAGGATAGGAATGAACTGAACGAACATGGAAACAACAATACGTTTGAATATTCAAACTAAACAAGATTTGGATAAATTCAAACAATACAAAAATGAAAGTTACAATGAACTAATTAGAAAACTAATTTACATTGTAAACAAATGCGAGAATGAACCAAAACTTTCCCAAAAAACAATTAAGGAAATTAAAGCAGCAAGAGAAAGAATTAAGAAAGGCGAGTTCTATACAGAAGCAGAGTCAAAAAAGATCCTAGGATTGTAAGATGTACGAACTTCGGTTTGATAAAAGAGCATTGAGGTTTCTAAATAAATTAGATATTCAGATAAAGAAAAGAATCTGGAATAAATT
>CAZWYG010000009.1:0-9139 GCA_964638105.1 Candidatus Woesearchaeota archaeon | reverse complement strand
TCGCTTTGCTTGCCCCACCCTAATTGCAAAGAAATTTCTTTTGAGAGTGATGTATTGAATTTTAATTTGGGACGAATCCATTTTATATCAAAATATTAATTCTTCTCAGGAATTGATTGAGTTGATTTTCCAGAAATATTATCTAAGTATTCTTTCATTATTTTTGGAAGAGGCTGTTTAAAATATTCTTCAACTTCGTCAGTATCAACCCATTTCAATTCAACTAAATCATCTGCAGCTTTTTCTTCTCCTTCTCTTATTTCACATAAAAAGTATACATTGAAGAAGTTGCTGTTTCTTGGAGAGACTCTTGAGAATATACAACCAAGGTTTTTAACATTGTATCCTGTTTTAAGTTTTATCTCTCTTTTTAGTGTGTGGTTAACATCTTCATTTATCTCTACTCTGCCACCTGGAAAACACCATTTAAGATCTGGAATTTCTGCATCATTCTCACGTCTTCCAAGAAGTATTTTTCTTTTTGCAGGATCAAATATAATTCCAAGAACAATTACATTGAATTTTGGAGCTTCTTCCATATTTTTTGATGACATTTCCAGTATTTAAGTCTTATCATATGTAAAAACAGGAGTTTATTAGAATTAATTTTGAATTTTTATATAATCTTATTTCTCTTTAACACGAAACTCCATTTTTTCTTTTTTTGCAGAATTTTCGATTTTTTCTAAAATTTCTCTTAATTTTTGGTCTGCTTTTTTAGCGTTTTCATCTTCAACTTTAATTGAGTATTTTCCAGCTGAGATATATTTTATTTGCGCATCTTTAATAGAGTTTAGAATTTTTTTTATTTCTTCAATTCCTTCTGGAGAATTAGTTGTTAAATTGAAAATCTTTTTTATAGGAACTATTTTTTTCTTTTGGGTTTTTAGAATTTCAAGAATTTTTTTAGCATCTTCTTTTTTCAGTAATTTTTCTATTTCTTTGGGATTTTCTTTTGCTTCTTCAAAAAAATCAAAAAGCGTGTCTTGTTTTTTTATATTTTGAATTATTTCTTTTGCTTTTTCTTTTAGAATTGTTTTCAAAATGTTTTCATAACTTTTTTCTTGTTTGTGTTTTTCAAGAACTTCCTTTTGTTCCTTTTGAGTCACCCTTCGAAGTGAAAGATGAAGCTGATTATCTTTTACTCTCAACACTTTACACACAATTTTCTTTTTTGGAACAACATATGCCCGAATATTTCTAATTCTTCCTGGAGCTATTTCACTAAAGATTATACTTCCTTCCAGATCTGTTCCGTCAATATTTACAAATACAATTGTTCCACCTATTCTGTCAACTGTGCATAAAATTACGTCTCCTTCTTCAAGTTCCATAAAATTAGAGAAAGAGTGAAGTTTTAAAGGTTGTGATAAAGAAAATAAATTCTTTTAAACTTCCTTGAAGATAATTTGGATGGAAGAAATTAAACAGGGAAGAGTTGAGAGGTTATTAGTCTCAAATAAGAAATTAACTTTAACCTTAGAAGGAAAAAATTTTGAAATCCCTTTTGATGTTTTAAGGCCTCCTTATAACCCTTCAATGTTAAATGATGGTAAAGACGTTTTTTATGTTGTTGACGCCGATGGAAATTTAGAAACAATCGCACCAATTTTATATAGAAAGATCTAAATCTTAACAACCTCGATTTCTAAATTCTTTTTGAGTAAGTCTACAAAATCATTTTCTTTTTCTTGAAGTATTGTGCAGCCTGCTGCGTGTTCGTGTCCACCTACTTCCCCACCGACAATGTTAACTACTTTTGCTAAAATCTCTCGCGCGTTTCTTCCACAGTTTCCTGAATTTCTTGCAGAAACTTTTACTTTGTTTTCATATTGGGCCATTGTTATTATTATAGTTCCTTCTTCATACATTGCAGAATAAGAAAGAATGCTTGCAAATGTTCCAATCATTGTGTCTTTTATTTTGTTTTGTGCATTTATTATTACGAATTTTTTACCTTGGATTTTTTCTGATTCTTTAATTGTCTTTATTCCTGAGACAATTGCTTGTTTGTATTTTGCATATATGGCTTCTGCTTCTCTTTTTGCTTTTGGAATTTCCATGCAAAATCTCATTGCAATGTCTGTTCTACCAAGTCTAGAGCATGCATTTATCATTGCACTCATTTCTCTGCCATCTTCTAATTTGTTAAAGAGCTTTAACAAAAAAATGTCTCCAAGAATTTCTGTGTTTTTTGCTTGAGGATTTCTCAAGAAAATAGCAGTTGTTAGTTTTTCCATTTCTTCATTATTTAGTTCAATTAGTGATTTGTATTTTCCGTTTTTTGGAGTCATTCCAATTTCTCTTAATAATTCTAATACCCCTTTTGTGTTTCCAGTAACTTCGGGAATGTAAGGATTTGAGCAAAATTCTAAAACTCGATTTAATGGTTTTGTTGATGGATAAATCATCAAACCGCGTTTTTTTTGAATTTCACTGTCACTAAGAATTCCGTCGTTTAACTTGTCAATGTCTTTTTCCATGCAATCTCCAATCATTCCTAGAACTGCGAGCTTTGCAGATTCTTTGTTTTCTTTGTCTATTTCTTTGCAAAATAAATAAGTTAATCCTGAGCCTGAGATTTTTTCTTTGTCTCCTAATTGAGGGTTGATTATATTTATTGAATCTGGAACAACTGAGTCAATTTCGTGATGGTCAATTATAAATACATTTTCAAATTTTTGTTCTGCTATTTTCTCTAGGTTTCCTGAGCCTAAATCAAGAAAAATAATAACTTTGTCTTTTGGCATTTTTTCTATAAATTCTTCGTCAAGTGTTTTGAGAATTTTAACTGAGAATCTTTTGTCTAGTCTTTTTAGTGCTTTTGTCATTATTGAAGCTGAAGTTATTCCGTCGGTGTCGAAGTGACTGACTACAAAAATCTCTTTATCTTGAATTGATTTTAAAAACTTTTCAACTGTTTGTTTTACCTCTTTTTCTAACATCTTAAAAATAAAATTTGCATGAATATAATAGCAAATTCTGGTGGAAAATCTTTCCATTAATTTATCTACAATAAAAAATCTTCAATCTTTTTTAAAGAATTATGATTACTCTTGAGGGAACATCGGGGATTTTTGGGTTTTTGAAGGAGGAGGAAAGGGGGAATTTGAGAGAGCATAGAATTGAGAGAGTTTTTTTAACAAATATAATTACTTATTTTTTAGATAAAAAATAAATAGAATTATCAAATAAATAGAAGATAGAGGTAATATGATTAATGCAATCCAGGGGAGAATTTGTGCAAATGAACAATTAAAATGAAAGTGAATTGGATAAGATAATCCGCAAGTTTTAGGATAGGTCTCCACAAATTCTAATGCAGTAAACAAATATATGGATATGATTATTAGTATACTTGAATTAATAAATTTAATTTTTTTTGGGAGAAAAAATTCTTTTATATTCATCATTCTAATTAATAATTAAAGATTTATATAATTTTCCATAAATCAAATTTTTATAATCTTTTTTAGTCTCTTTAACAATTATTAATTTTTAGAAAAGAAATCTAAGAAATTATTTCAAAGGCATCTTGAGATATTTTTTTGTCTTTCTTAATTGAGCAAAAACTCTATCTTTTTCACGCATTGCTCTTTTGTCTTGTTTGTTTTTTTCGTAGTGTGATTTTATTCTTTCTAACTTGCTTTCAATGTTTTTCAAATCAGGACTTTCATAAAGTTTATTTTCTTTTAGAATCATTGAAATTTTCTTTTGGAATTTTTTTGGATGAATTCCCTGCTTTCTTAATTCCTCGCCAATTTTTTCAGATGTTAGTCCAGACTTTGCTAGTTCTATTACTTTTTTTTCAAATTCTGATTGAGTTGTTTTTTTTGTTTCTTCTTTAGTTTTTTCTTCTGGCATCTAATTAAATTGAAACTTTGTTTTTTAAAGTTTGTTATGAGGTTGGAGGGGGTTTTTTTGAAGATTTTTTGTTTAGTTTTGGATTTCATAATTTCCACTACGAGTTTCGACTATTCGTCGAAAAACCCACTCTTGATTTTATTTGAATATCCAAGATTTTTGTAAAACCCAAAACATTTTCAATAGAACTGTTTTCCTCGATACTTTTATAAATAAAAATTTTCTATATTAGATATGGCAGCAAAATCAAAAAGTAGTTATAAGGTGCAAAATATCGTTGCTACGACTTCTTTGGAAAAGCCGATTCCGTTGACGAAACTTGCGCGGACTCAGCCAAATACAGAGTATAATCCAGAGACATTTCCTGGTTTGATTTTAAGAATCAAGGAACCAAAGTCTGCTGTTCTTGTTTTTTCATCTGGAAATCTTGTTTGCACTGGAACGAAATCTGTTTCGCAAGTGAGACAGGTTATTCAGGAAGTGATAAAGCAATTGAAAAAAATAAATGTAAAAATTACTACAACTCCAAAGATAACTGTTCAGAATATTGTTGCTTCGGGTACAATTGACTTGAAACTTAATTTGAATTTTTTAGCTCTTGAGATGGATAATACAGAGTATGAACCAGAGCAGTTTCCTGGTTTGGTTTACAAGCTTGCAACACCAAATGCGACTTTTCTTTTATTTAGCAATGGAAAACTTGTTTGCACCGGAACAAAGAACAAGGCACAACTTGAAGACAGCATGGCACAACTTTTGAAAAATGTCAAAGCTGCATTGAAGAATTATAAGAAGTGATTAACAATCTTCAAAAGTAATCACCTTCAATATTTATTTTTCTCTACATAAATCTATAAATAACCTAGCATCTTTTTTTAACAATGGAAGAGGGAAAGCGGTCCAAGAAAGAGGATTTAATTATTGAAGCAAAGAATTTTTTTGATACTTACAAGAAGGAGATTGGAAAGTCAATTCGTAAAGAGGATAATGTTGTTTATGTTGATTTTATGAAATTGACGCAATTTTCAAAGGAGTTGACTGATGATTTGATTTCTAATCCAGAGGAGACACTGAGTATTTTGGAGGTTGCGATTGAAGAGTTGGGTTTGGTTGACAGGGCGCGGGTGCGGCTTAATAATTTGTCAAAGATTCATGAGGTCAAAATTAGGAATTTACGTTCGAGGCATCTTAATGAGTTAATTGTGATTGAAGGGCTTATTCGACAGTCGTCTGATGTGCGGCCGCAAGTTGTTAATGCAAAGTTTGAGTGTCCGAGTTGCGGAACGGTTCTTTCTGTTTTGCAGATTGATAAAAAGTTTCGTGAGCCAACTCGTTGTTCGTGTGGAAGGCGTGGAGGATTTAAGATGATTTCAAAGGAGATGGTTGATACACAGAGATTGGTTGTTGAGGAGTCTCCTGACTCGTTGACAGGAGGTGAGCAGCCAAAGAGATTGAATGTTTTTGTAAAAGAAGATTTGGTTGAGCCGAGGATGGAAGAGAAGACAACGCCTGGTTCAAGAGTTAAGGTTATTGGAATTTTGAAAGAGGTTCCTGTTCCGCTTTCAACAGGGGGTTTATCGACGAGGTTTGAGTTGGCTATTGAGACAAATAATATTATTCCACTTGAAGAGACTTTTGAAGAGTTAGATATTACAGAAGAAGATGAGCAGCAGATTTTAGAGTTGTCGCAGGATCCGAAAATTTTTGACAAGCTTGCGAGTAGTATTGCTCCGAGTGTCTGGGGTTATGAGGAAATAAAGAGGTCAATGGTTTTGCAATTGTTTGGAGGGGTGCAGAAAGTTCATGCAGATGGACAAAAGAGTAGAGGAGATATTCATATTTTGTTAATTGGTGATCCGGGTGTTGCAAAGTCTGTTACATTGACATTTATGGCTAATATTTCTCCAAAGGGGCGTTATGTTGTTGGAAAATCTGCGTCTGGTGCTGGTTTGACTGCGACTGTTGTTCGAGATGAGTATTTGCGTGGTTGGAGTCTGGAAGCAGGAGCAATGGTTTTAGCGAACAAGGGTTTGGTTTGTATTGATGAGTTAGAGAAGATGGATCCACAGGATAGAAGTGCGATGCATGAGGCAATGGAGCAGCAGACTATTACAATTTCTAAAGCTAATGTGCAGGCGACTCTTCGTGCAGAGACATCTGTTCTTGCGGCTGCAAATCCTAAATTTGGTAGGTTTGATCCTTATCAGTCAATTGCTCAGCAAATTGATTTGCCTCCTACGTTGATTAATCGTTTTGATATTATCTTTACTTTGAGAGATATTCCAAATAAAGACAAGGATGAGAGAATTGCAAAGCATGTTTTATTAGAGCATCAGAAACAAGGAGAAGAAATGTTAATTGAGAAAAGGCTTTTTCAAAAGTATGTTGCTTATTCAAAGCAAAGAGTAAAACCTGTTTTGTCGCAGGATGCAGTGGATGAATTAAAGAGATTTTATGTTGAATTGAGAAATATGCCTGTGTCTAGCGAGAGTGCGATGCGCCCGATTCCGATTTCTGCGCGTCAGCTTCAGGCATTGATTCGAATGGCAGAGGCTTCTGCAAAAATTCGGCTCGATGAAAATGTCTCACTTGAAGACGCAAAGTCATCAATTGAATTAATGAAATATTATCTTATGCAGGTTGGTTATGATTACGAGACAAAAACTTTTGATATTGATAGAGTGTCGAGTAGGTTTTCTTCGTCAAAGAGAAATAAGGTTTTTACTGTTAGAGATACAATAAATTCACTTGCAAATAAATTAGGTGAGTTAATTCCTATTGAGGAAATTGAAAAAGAACTTGAAGACCAAATGTCAGAAGATGAAATAAAAGATTCAATAATAGAACTTGAGAAAAATAGTATAATTTTTCGGCCTCGTCGTGGTTATGTTCAGAAGATGTGAAAGGATTAACCTTTTTTTGAAGGATAGAAAGTAGGATATATTGAAATATTATCTCCTGGAGTGAAAACAACCTCTTCAGCACCCAAAGAACCTAACCAATTAATTGTTTTTTCTAATCCTTCTAAACATATTGAATATCTTCTATTGTCACATTTTTCTCGAGGGAGTATGAAGCCAATTGTATGAAAGAATGAAATCTCTAAACCTATTGGATTTGATGAACAACTACTTTGTGCAATTCCAAGATTTGGTCTATTATCTAGATGATCTTCAGGTAATTCTTTTTTCATAATGTCTAAACAATTTTTATATATTGCACGTTGCCAATATCCTGTTTCCCAAAAACTTACTGGTTCATAACCAACTTCTGTTAGAAATCTTTTTTTTATTATTTTAGATACAGACTTTTCATCAAGACCACATTCTTTTTTAAGAAAAGCAAATAATGCAGAGTGGTCGTTAATTCCAAATATAGTTCTTATCCAACGAATATCTTTATCAACTAATTTTGAGAGTTCTTTTCTAACTGTTGGATGAAGTAATTTAACATATCCTTTAACTAATTCGGGATTATCTAATAATTTTCTATAGACAGAAAGGTATTCTTCCCCATCAACTTTTAATTCAATTGTTTTATTCAATAAGTCAAGTTTATCTTGTTTATCTTTATAAATTTCTTTTAATACTTTTAATCTATAATCTCCATTTCCTGATCCAAAATATAATGGAGACTTTTTTATCAAAGATTCAAAAGAAGAATTTCCCGAGATATGTTGAAGGGACCTAGGGATGCTTCTATTCATGGCTTCTTCTAGTGAAAATATTTTATCTTTAGTTGTCATGAGTTAAGATAATTTTTGTGTTTATTAAATTTTTGATTTTGTTGTTACTAATAAATTAAAACTTTTTCTATCTTTTTGATTTTACTAATTCTTTAGCAACCCCATAAAAACTTATAAAAGATTTTAATCCTAAAATGGAAATGGAACCTTCGTTTGAATATTTTATGGAACTTGCGACAATGTTGGAATCTGATGTTGAGAGAGTTAAATTGGAAATTGTAAAAAGATTTCTGAATGGAGAGAGTGTCTTAAGCATTAGTCAAGATTATGGTTACCCTTATCAAAGATGCAGGAAATATTTAACAGAAAATGCAAAGAGGTTATTAGGAGGAGTAGAATCTTCTTGGGAAGTAGAGTTGGATGCGAGATCTATAAGACAATTCAGGCGTACTCTTTTACCGAGGATAAATAAAAGATTTGAAGAATTTAATTAATTCTTAAAATCGCATAAAAACTTATAAACAATCTGGAATTTTTATTTTATGAAAATTGCTTTTATTGGAACTCATGGAACAGGTAAGACAACTTTGGCGCATGAGCTTGTGAGTAAATTAAAGAAAAAAGGAATTGATGCTGGTTTTTTGAGTGAAGTTGCAAGGAGTTGCCCTTTTCCATTAAATGAAGAGACCACTAAAAAATCTCAAATTTGGATAATTCTTAGTCAAATAATAAGAGAGTTAGAGTCAGAAGAGAAATGTGAAACTCTTGTGAGCGATAGAAGTGTTCTTGATGGATATTGTTATTATGTTAATAAATTCGGGCGGTCAAAAGTTTTAGAGCCTCTTGTGAGAGAGCATTTGAAAACTTATTCTTTTTTGATAAGAATTCCAATTAGAAAAGAATTTCTTAAAGAAGACAAAGTCCGTTCTACTGATTTAAATTTTCAAGAAAGTGTTGATAAACAATTTGATATTTTATTAAAAGAGTTTAATGTGAAATATATTGACTTAACACATAAAAATAAAAAAACAGATAAAGATATAATTGAGGAGGTTTTGAAAACATTATAATGGCTGATGAACAATTCAAAAGAAATATTGCATTTAAGATTCGAATTGGAGATATTTTAATTGGAAAACCGATTTATGATGCAGAGAGATTTACTTTTTTGGAGTTGGGAGATAAGAAGATTGTTAGAATAAATTTGGTTGCAAATATTGTTGATAAATATGAGAGCGAGGGAGAGAAGAAATTTATTGTGTTTACTTTTGATGATGGTTCTGGACAGATTAAAGGAAGAGCTTTTTCAGATGATGTTGAGAAGTTTAAAAATTTTAGTCAAGGACAGACTGTTTTAATTATTGGGGTTTTGCGAAGTTTTAATAATGAAATTTATGTTTTGCCTGAAATAATTCGTGAGCAGAATCCAAAATATCTAATGGTTAGAAAACTCGAGACAGAGAAAACAAAAAACCAATTAATGCCTGAAGTTCCAAGAGATAAAATTAATTCAGTTAAAGATAGAATTTTGAAAAAGATAAAAGATGCTGAATCTGAAGGAGGAATTGATACAGAGAAATTAATTATGGA
>CAZWYG010000008.1:0-9256 GCA_964638105.1 Candidatus Woesearchaeota archaeon | reverse complement strand
GATGGAATCCTATTGGGCAAAATGCAAGTGAAGATTATTTTGGAGCACATGTTTATACGTTGAGGCACAATGTGAAGACAATTAATTGGATTGGTTTTCCTACTAATTTCAGTTATCTGGATGATGCAAATAAAACTTTAAATGAAATTACAGGCGCGACAGGAATTACAAGACATAATAATTCAATTCAGAAAAAAGTTACTTGTAATAATTTTTCATGTCCTGATTATCTTTCTTGTACAGAAACAAATTGTAATTTTAAAATTAGTCCTGGAGAGGGTTATCAGGTAGATATTAACAGCTCTGGGTCTAGTGAAATTAATTGGAGTGGTGTTGGATTTGTGAATAATCCTTTGGATTTAAATTTAATTAAGAATGAAAGCTCATATGCAAAGAATTGGATTAGCATGACTGCTTCAACAAGTTTAAATGACGCGAGTGATTTAATTAATGATATTTCAAATGCAGATGCTTTATCGAGGTGGAATAGTGAGACTCAAGAGTCAGAAGGAGGAATTAAATTTCCTGGAATTGGTTATATGGGAAACAATTTTAATATAAATATTGAGGAGGGTTATGAAGTTTCTGTAACTTCTAATCAAATATGGAGTCAATCATAATGAGAAATAAATTTCTAATATTAGTAGGTATTTTGTTTTTGCTGAACTTGTGTTTGGTTAGTTCTTTAAATCCTACAACTTCCCATTTTGTTTGTGGAATTGTCAATGATTCATCTGACAATGTCTCTTCTTCATGGTATAATGTAAAAGTATTTTATCCTTTTGATGAAGATAATTATGCATCTTGTGATGTTAGCCCAGAGGGAAATAAGTATTGCTGTGATATTGGAGAATTTGCAGGAGATGATTGGAATATCGGCGAGGTGGTTTTTGCAAGAGTTTCAGATTCTTCTACAGGTTATGCTGCAGGGCCAGTTAGTGCAATTCTTAGTGGGGAATCTTATGATATTGCAGAGACAATGAAATTGGAAAAAGTTATTAATATTAATTCTCCTTCTAAAAAGTTAATTTTATCGAATGCAACTTCTGTTTTATTTAATGCAAGTTTTCTTATTCCTTATAATTTTGTAGAATTAGAAAGAGAAGGGGTTAAGGAAACTATCTGCGAAAATTGCACAAGTTATAGTGGAAATTTATCTTTTGAATTTGGAATGAATTATTTGAATTTTTTTGCGAGCAATAATCAAGAAACATTTACAGAAGAAATTTCATTTGCATTATTGAATTATGCAGAGTTGAATAGAGAAATTGAATGTGATAAATGCAAGGATAATAAGGTTAAGAGTTCTTCACTAGTTAATATGAGTTTAAATTTTAATCTTTCTCACGATTTAGAGAATTTTATTTTAAAAGAATATGTTCCTTCTTCTTGGATTATTGAAGATTTAGGAGGCGGGGAGATTGGAGAATTTAATGAAGATTACAATGTTATTTTTTGGAATGTTTCAGGAAAAGAAATTAATCTTAAATATTCTGTTCAGGCACCGAGTGTTAAAATAAGACCTCAGGAATTTTCTTTTAAATCAGAGTTGGAAAACTTGATTGTTGATGAGAGTAATATAACTGTGTACAGGTTTTTTTCTTTTTGGAGAATAATTGATTTTATTCCCTTTGATCCTAATAATTGGAAATCTGTAAAAATAAGTCCGACTCATCCTTTTGTGTTTAGTAGCGATAATGAAATTCTGAAGGGAGGCATTTTTGTAAATAATTTTATTGATAAAGCAAGATTTAGAATTTATGAATCCAATATGCATTCTCCTATTCAAAATATAGAATCTCTTCATATTTTTAATGTTCGCACGAATATAAAAGAAAGAGAAGTTGAAAAGGTTCTTTTTCAAATTAAATTAGAAAAAAATTCTACAGAAGATTTTGATAAATTGAAATTTTTCATTAAACCTAGAGGAGGTTGGACTGAAATCAATCCTGTTGAAATTGAAGAAGATAAAGACTTTTTTTATTTTTATTTTGAGACAGAGTTATTTAGAAGATTAATGATTGGACAGGAAAAACAGAGTTTTTTAAGCAATTTTTTTAATAGTTTTTCTAGATTTTATGGAAGACTTGTTTAATCTGAATTATCAGATGTAATTTTTGGAAGTTCTATTTTTTCAAAATGTTTTTTTACTTTTTTATTGAATAAAATATAGATTAAAACAAGAGAATTAAAAAACGCATTTAACCCACTTAAATAATCTTTTGTTGTTATTGAAATTATCCCCCCAATTAAATTAATTGATGAGACAACAATAAGAATTGTTCTTGCCCAATTTTTCCCTTTTAAAAGTCCTGTTGCTAAGATGATTGCTAAGATTGAAAATAGAATCATAAAACTTCCAATGCTGTAAATTATTGAAGGAGCCAAAACAAGATTAAATCCAGGAAGTATTGTAAGAAGATTTGGTTTTAAGAAAAATATTCCTGCAATTATTAATGAAAGAATAACTGAAAGATAATAAATTACTGAAATTATCCAAATTCCTAAAGGTATTTTATTTTTCATTATTTTTACTCCTTAATTTTTATCGTTCGAAACTATTTAAATTTTGTTACCTAGTTTTCTAGGAGATGAAAATTGTTTTAGCAAAAAGTTAATAAACCTTTTTGGGTTTATTGTGCATAAAAGAAAGATGGTGGAAAAAAATATTTCTAAAGAAAGTCTAATTTCAATGTTTAAAGAGATTGCTGAGAAAAGATTTAGTGGTAAAAAAATTAAGAAAAAAATAGCAGAAAAAGTTAGTAGAAAAAAAGAGCATGTTATAAAAAAGTGCAAAGAGAATCCTATTATTTCTCCTAATGAGGAAAATGACTGGGAATCTTGGCAGACTTTTAATCCTGCTGCTATTTTGATTGGAGACAATGTTCATCTTTTGTATAGGGCAATTGGTAATGATGCTATTTCGAGATTAGGTTATGCTGCATCTGAAGATGGATTTAATGTTGATGAGAGGCATCCTGAACCTGCTTATGAACATTGCACTGGTGATGCTGGAAAATATGTTTGTTATTCAATTGCTTCAGGTGGAAGTTGGGGAGGTTGCGAGGATCCTAGAATTGTTCGTGTTGGTGACGAGGATAAATTGTATATTACTTATACTGCGTGTGACGGAGGTTTAAGAGTTGGACTTTCTTCAATAAAAATAAAAGATTTTGTAAATAAAAACTGGAGGTGGACAACACCTCAGTTGATTTCTCCTCTTGGAGAGGTTCATAAAAACTGGATAATTTTTCCTGAAAAAATTAATGGCAAGTATGCAATTATGCATAGTATTAGTCCTGATATTTCTATAGAATATTTAGATAGTTTAGAAGATATAAGTAAACCTATTAAGAGTTATTATCATCCTGGTAAGCCTAAAAAAAGGTGGGATTCTTTTGTGCGTGGTCCTGGTCCCCCTCCAATAAAAACAAAATATGGGTGGCTTTTATTTTATCATGGAATGAATCATAAAGATATGAGCAAGTATAAATTAGGTGCAATGATTCTTGATTTGAAAGACCCAACAAAAGTCTTGTATCGCTCAAAAGAAGCTCTTTTAGTTCCAGATGAATGTTATGAAAATGAGGGGTTTAAGGCAGGAGTGATTTATGCTTTGGGAGCCGTTGTTAAGGATGAAGACCTTTTGATTTATTATGGTGGTGCTGATAGTTATGTTTGTGTTGCTCATGTTAATTTTGAAAAATTTCTAAAAGCTCTTACAAAGAAGAAGATAAAACTTCCTAAGTTGAAGTTTTTGAAAATTAAGAAACTCATGAAGTAAGATGAATAGTTGTATTAAAATTGTGAGGGGAAGGAATAAAATGTTGAGGATAAAAAAATTAAATCAGATGAGGATTAAATGAAATATTATATAGAGCATAAAAATAAAGTTGTTGTGGCAGGAAAGAGGTTTAGGCATGTCATGGCTGTTGCATTAAATCCTGCATCAAATTATAGCGAAGGAGTTATAAGATGTATTGTAAGTAGAAAAGGTGATTTAGGAGTGGGGGGAGCTGTAGATAAAAGTATTTTGTATAAATTTAAAGTGATTTCTCTGACTAAATTTGAAATCACAGAACCTTTGAAAATTAAAAATCAAAAGAAAATATTAAGCAAACTAGAGGGAAAAGATTTTGATTTATTAGGTTTTGAAGATCCAGATATTTGGAAAGATTCTGAGACTGGATTAATTCATTTATATTTTACTATGCCTTTTTTGAATAGAAAAAAGAAAAAACATCTTATTCATTTAGGTCACGCAGTTGGAAAAGATTTGAATTCATTAGTTATGACTGAACCTTCTGTTTTGGCGAATAAGAATACTTGGATTGGTGCTAAAGAACTTTGTGTTGCCCCTGTAAATAAAAAAGGTTTTAGATATAATCTTGTTGAATCAAGTAGTGTTGAGAAAGATGAATCTTATTCTGTTGTAACTCGGGTAATATCTAAGAATATGGGAAGCCCTTGGAAAATGGATAAAGTTATTTTTCATCCAAAAGAGCATAAGATTTCTTGGATTGGAGGGCATGCCTCACCAGGACCATTGTTTCCAAAAACATTTATTGATGTTGGAGAAGGAAAAATTTTGGGAATAATGAATGGTTGCAAAGCGAATAAAAAGATTAAAGGAGTTACAATCTATGGAACTTTTTCTATTGGATTATTTATTTATGATTATGAAAATGGAAAAATAAATTGGGTTTCTAAAAAACCTTTAATTAGAGATAGCACTTTTTGGAAAAATAAATCTAGAAGTATCACTTTCGCAAGTGACTTTGTTGAAACCAAGCAAGGAGAAGGAATTTTATATGCACATGTTGATGATTCTTTTATAAGAGCATATGACCTAAAAGCAAATTTAATAAAAAAATTAATTCCAAAAAAATATTTAATATGATAGTTAAAAGATACGAGGGTAATCCTATTTTGAATCCAGATAGAAATAAAATCTGGCAGATGAATGCTGTATTTAATTGTTGTCCTGTAAAAACAAAGGAGGGAATTTCACTTGTTTATCGAGCAGAGTCGAGTGATTATTTTCATACTTATGCAAATCGAAATATGGTTCTTTCAAGTATTGGTTTAGTACATAGCAAAGATGGAATAAATTTTAGTGGAGGTGAGAAGTTTATTTTTACTTCAAATGAATGGGACAAGTATGGCTGTGAGGACCCTCGAATAACTAAGCTTGATGATAAGTATTATATTTTTTATACTGCGCTTTCAAAGTTTCCTTTTAGGGCAGAAGGAATAAAAGTTGCAGTTGCAATTACTAAAGATTTGAAGACATTTGAGAAAAGAGAACTTGTAACCCCTTTTAATGCAAAGGCAATGGGGCTTTTTCCTGAGAAGATTGACGGAAAAATGTGGGTTGTTTTTAGTTTTCATACTGATATGCCTCCAACTAAATTTTGTCTTGCTCCTGTTGGTAAGGAAGAGAATCTTTGGGATAAGGGCTATTGGTCTAAATGGTATAAAGATCATGAAAAATATGTTTTGAATCTTAAAAGAAGAGAACAGGACCATGTTGAGGTTGGAGCACCTCCGATTAAAACAAAGTATGGTTGGGTTTTATTTTATTCTTATATTAAGAATTATTTTTCTGGTGAACCTATTTTTGGAATTGAAGCAGTTTTATTAGATTTGAAAAATCCAACTAAGATAATTTCAAGAACAGAAGGACCAATTCTTGTTCCTGAAGAATATTATGAGACAACTGGAAGAGTTCCGAATATTGTTTTTCCTTCTGGTGCAATGGAGGTTGGAAACAAGATTTATCTTTATTATGGAAGTGCAGACACGACTTGTTCTTTGGCAATGATTGATACAAATTCTTTGTTAAAGGAACTTACTATGGGCAAGAAGCTTCGAGAATTTAAACTTGAGAGATACAAGAAAAATCCGATTATTGTTCCTAATGAAAAAAACAAGTGGGAGAATCGCTCGACATTTAATCCTGCTGCAATTTATTTGGATAAAAAAGTTCATATTCTTTATCGGGCAATGGGGGAAGGAAATACTTCTGTTATGGGTTATGCTACTAGTAAGAATGGTTTGAAAATTGATAAACGTTTTAATGAACCTGTTTATGTTCCTCGTGAAAAGTTTGAATCAAAATTAAAAGACGGAGGGTTTTCAGGATGTGAAGATCCAAGACTCACAAAAATTGATGACAGAATTTACATGCTTTATGCTGCTTATGATTCAGTTAATAATCCTAGGGTTGCAATAACTAGTATAAAAGAAGAGGATTTTTTAAAACAGAATTGGAATTGGAAAAAACCTAATTTAATTTCTCCCCCAAATACAGATAACAAAGATGCGTGTTTGTTTCCTGAAAAAATTAATGGTAAGTATTATATTTTACATAGAACTGGAACTGGAATTGACTTGAGTGCGTATGATGATTTGAAGTTTCCTGAAGAGGAATATTTGCAAGAGACAAAATGGATGAGCAAGAGAAAAGGTTGGTGGGATAGCAAGAAGATTGGTGCTGCTGCACCTCCGTTGAAAACAGAAAAGGGTTGGCTTGTTTTTTATCACGGAATAAGTGAGGATAATACTTATAGTGTTGGAGCGTTTTTACTTGACTTGAAAAATCCATTTAAAGTTATTGCAAGAACAGGTAAACCAATTTTTGAACCAGAGATGGATTATGAAAAAATTGGTGATGTGCATAATGTTGTTTTTCCATGCGGTGTTGTTCAAATTAAAGATACTTTGTATGTTTATTATGGTGGTGCAGACAAAGTTGTTGGTGTGGCAACGATAAAGTTAAAGGATTTGTTAGATAAACTTGAATGTCATAGGGTTGAAGAATAGATAAGTTCTCCAAAACTTTATTAAACAATCTTGATATTTTATTTTATGTTTCAAGAAAAGAGGCCTTGGGGATTGTTTAGAGTTTTTGCAAAAAATAAAAAAGCAACTGTTAAGATTCTTGAAGTGAAACCTCATCAAGAGTTGAGTTTACAAAAACATAAGAAAAGAGAGGAGCATTGGTATTTCTTGACATCTGGAATTGTTCAGCTTGAGGATAAAAAGAAAAAAGTAAAAGCAAATGAATTAGTTGTAATTAAGAAAAATCAAGCACATAGAATAATTGCTGAAAATAAAAAGGTTATTGTTTTGGAAGTTTCTCTTGGAAAATTTAGTGAAGGTGATGAAATTAGACTTGAAGATAAATATGGAAGAGTAAAGAAAAAATGAAGTTAGAGATTGAATTTAAAGATTTGAAAAAATTTCATGATAGAATTTTAATTAGAAGATATAAAGATATGTCTGAGATGTTCAAAGAAAAATTAAAAAGAGGAAATCCTATTTTGTATAAAGTTTATATTAAGGATTTTGGAAATTTTGAGATGGGTATTACTTGTATTAATTCTGGAAATATTAAGGGAGAGTTTTTTATGACCAAGGGGCATAAGCATAAGAAAAATTCTAATGAAATGTATATGCTGATTAAGGGCAAGGGTAAGTTGTTGATTCAGGGAAAAAGAATGAGGGTTCTTGATTTAAAGAAAGATAAGATTTACAATGTTCCTGGAAAAAGCGGACATCGTTTAATTAATACTGGAAATAATGAATTACAGGTTTTGACAATTTATAGTAAAGATTCAGGAAGGGATTATAAATTTAGATTTAAAATTGATAATATAAAATATCTTGGAAAAAGATTTTTCCGAAGTTAATATGAAAGATAAGGTAATTGCACTTGATATTGGAGGAACTTATATGAGGTGTGCAGTAGTTAAAGAAAATAAAATATTTAGATATGAAAAAGTTGAGACTCCGAGAGATGAGAAATTATTTTTAAAAAAAATTATTGAATTAATTAAGAAATATGATTCAGATAATGTTAATGGAATTGGTGTTGCTATTGCAGGCCCTGTAAAAAATGGAGTTGTAGAAAATCCTCCAAATTTGCCAATAAAGAATTTTGATTTGAAAAAATATTTATTTAAACATTTTAAAAAAAGAATTGAAGTAAAAAACGATGGGGTTTGTTCAAGTTTAGCTGAATTAAAATTTGGAGGCAGAAAAAATAATTTTATTTTACTAACTTTTGGAACAGGAATTGGAGGGGGAATTATAATTAATGGAAAAGAATATTCTGGTGAAGGTGCTGCAGGAGAGTTTGGACATATTTATTTAGAAGGGAAATTTTTTGAAGATTCTTGGAAAAATACAAGAAAAAGAATAATAAAAAATTATAATCAACTAGTTTCATTTGATGAGTTTATTAAAAAAAATGAAAAAGAATCAAATAAAATTTTAGAGGAAGCAAGTGATTATATTGCAAAAGGAATTGTTTCTTTGATTAATTCTTTTGATCCTGAGGAGGTTATTATTCGGGGATGTATTACAAAAGGAGGAGATAAATTTTTGAGTTTAATTAAAAAGAAAATTAAGAAGTACTCTTTTTTTGAAAAAACAACGCAGATAAATTATTCAGAACTAGAACATTCTGGAGTAATTGGTGCGGGTTTGTTGGTCAAATAATTTTTTTAAAAGCAAAAGATTTAAATCCTTAAACTGTTATTAATTAAAATGAAAAAGAAAGGTGATAAGAAAAAAAAGAATTCTAAGAAGCCTGAAAAAAAGGCAGAGCCAAAAATTATTGGAATAATTGCACTTAAGGGAGGAGTTGGAAAAACAACTCTTGTTTCTAATTTGGGTGCTGCATTGGCTGAAGAATTTGGTAAGAAAGTTTTAATTGTTGATGCTAATTTTTCAACACCTCATTTGGGCTTGCATGTTGGATTAGTTAATCCTGAGAAAACTCTTCATTCTGTATTAAGTGATGAGTGTGAAATTCGCGAGGCAACTTATGTTCACGACTCTGGTTTTCATATTATACCTGGTCAGCTTATGCCTGAAGTTAAAAGTCCACACACATTAAGAAAAAAGTTAGAGCCATTAAAAGAATTGTATGATGTAATTTTAATTGATTCTTCGCCTTCTTTGGATAAAGAAATTATTGCAACAATGGCTGCTTCAGATGATTTGTTGGTTGTGAGCACTCCTGATTATCCTACACTTAGTTCAACTATTCATGCAGTCAAAATCGCGCAACAAAAGAAAACTCCAATAAGAGGAATTATTTTGAACAGAGTTAATGGAAAAGGTTTTGAATTAACGCAAAAAGATATAACATCTGCTTCAGACATAGCTGTTTTGGGTTCTTTGCCTGATGATTTGAAGGTTCAGAATGCAATTTCAAAAATGATTCCTGTTGTACTTTATTCACCTA
>CAZWYG010000007.1:0-9698 GCA_964638105.1 Candidatus Woesearchaeota archaeon | reverse complement strand
TCTTTTAAATCAGAAGGCAAAGAAAAAGTCAACTGAAGGTCAGATGAATTAAAATTATAAATTGCAATATTTTGTTTAATAAAAGTATTTTTTCTTACTTCAACATCAATCTCATTTGCACTAATCCAATAATCAACTCCGCTTTCAATAACCTCAGAAGGAGGTTCGTCATAATCCCCTTCATTATTTCTATCTTGTGCATAAGGCCCTGTTGGATAAGAGTAAGAATCCGTGGCAGATACAAGAGTAATATTGTGACTAACAGAAGTAGTAGATGAAGTAAAATTAAGAATGGAATAATAATTATTATAAGATGCTTTAATTGCCACAATAGCGTGAGAACCATCATATAAATCAGGATAAAATGAATAATATCCTGTTGAATCAGAGTATGCCACCCCACTTCCGAGCATCACTTTTGCGGTTTCAATAGCACTTCCTCCACTCGTCTTTACATATCCATAAACATGAGGGCTTATTTTACTTTCAGAACCAGGTGTTTCATTAATCATGGTTATATTTTTTTCAAGAGTGTAGTTAGTAAAATTAACAATCACATTATCAAAAAAATCATCATAACCTGTTTTTCTAGAAAAAAGATTATAAGTTCCTTCAAGAACTGTAAATGAAATATCAAAAGAACCATTTTCATCACTTAAATCAGAATAACCAGCTACAGAAACAGTTGCATTCGCAATTGGATTGCCCTCTGAATCCAAAACATAACCAGAAAGATTTGCCACAAGATTATTTCCAACACCTCCTACAGGACAAACATCATTTGGATCTGTAAAAAAATAATAAGTTTCTGTTCCATTTGCACTCACAGGTAAAAGCATCTGGAAATTAACTATTTTCTGTTGATTATAAGATTTCTGAACACCTGCAATATGTGTAACATAAACAAGATTACTTCCATCTGTTAAAATTCCCAAATCAAAAGTAGTCTGATCACCAGTATAAGTATATGTATATGTAGCAGGAATATTAGTGATGTTATTATCTCCAACCATTACATTCATTGTTTCAGTAAACGTATTGCTAGCACATTCATAATATCCACTACATCCAGTAAAATTATCAACATCCGAAGGGGCTGCAGGAACAAGATTATCAAAATCAATAACTGACGAAGTAGAAGCATAAACTTCAGCTCCGCCTGTTGATTCAGTATTTATACAATCAAAAAATACATCTTGCCTAGTTATAACATCATTTGAAAAATCATTAAATAATTGCTCTGTAAACTCAGAAACCCGAAGAGCAAGACCATAAGTAGCTGCCCAATATGTTGGAGAATAATATCTATAAAGATTAATACTTGTTATTGCTCCTGCTTGACCTTGAACATAATTAACATAACCTGTTAATGAAAGCTTTGCAAGAAGAAAAATAGCAAGAACACAAGAAGAAATAATAAAAATCAAAAACAATGCAAGAACAAGATTTCTTTCAAAATTCTTTTTCTTAAGCTCCTTCTTAACAAGCCTCAAAACCCCAGACTCTCTTTTTTTAAAAGACATAATAATAAATCATTAAAATAATTAATAAAGATTCCTATAAAAGAGTATTTACTGGAAGAATTTTATTTAGATGTTGAAGGGAGTTTATTCTCTTTAGTTGCAGGCTTTGTAGAAACAGCTTTCTTTTCAGAAGAAACTTCTTGCTTAGAAGAATCCTTTGAATCTTTCTTTTTCCTTTTCAAAAAGAAAACAATCTTTGCAAAAAAATCTAAAAAGAATTTCTTAGAAATTGAATAAATATTAATAGATTTAACTTTGGCTTTAAAATAACAATTCTTAATAATAGAAATAATTCTCATAAAAAAGCTCGTTATATAAAATTTAATTTCCAAATAAAGATTAAGAGAAAAAAGTTTCAAAGAAAATAAGGAAATAAGAAATTTCGAAGGAAGAAAATTGCGAATAAAATTTCTAGAAGATACCTTAAAATTAAACCGAAAAACTTTCCATTTAATTTTAAACTTATCTTTAGGCTTCAAAGTAAGATGAAAAGGTTTCACATTAAAAACTGAACCTGAGGTAGGATTTTTTTCCTTTTTTTCAGCCCCCTCACTTTCTTCAAAAAGTTTAACACTCTTACTTTTAAGAAAATTCAAAACACCCTCATTATATTCCTCAAGAAGTAGTCTTAATTTTTCTCGATATTCAAACTCTAAATTCTTTTTACTTTCTTTATCTTTCAAATTCTTTATCTTTTCAAGAAACTCCTCATCTTCTTTTTCTAATTTAAGTCTATACTGATTTTCTATCTCTTCAAAATCTTCCATTTTTCATTTTATTTGCAATAACAATTACATTCATTGCAAGAATCATATTTTTGAATAAATTCAATCTTCAAAAAATCTCTTTCTTGTAAACCACATTCATTGACACACCTTATTCTACAATTATCTTCTGATTTAATATCATGAAGAAGATTTCCATAAATAACTCCACAATTATCCTCAATTGAAATTAATTTCGGACTATCCAAGGAATCACTAATCTCCCCAAAAAAATTAGAATTTATTAAAATCAAAACAAAAACAAATAAAACAAGAAATATCACAAACAAAGAAAGTTTTTTTATTAATTTATTTTCTTTTTTCATTTTGTTCCCTTTTTAGAAGAACTCGGAGATGTTAACTTAGATTTTGTCTTTGATTTGCTAGAAGTTGATTCTTTTTTTGATGAACTAGCTGCTTCCTTTTTGTCCTTTGATTCTTCACTAGTTTTTTGAGGAGTAGCTTCTTTTTTGCTCTTTGATTTTTCAGCAGCTAAATCACTTGTCTTAGTTTTACAAACCTTAACAAATTCTGTCAAAAGTTCTTTTAACTCAAGTTCCTGCTCCTTTATCTCTTCTTCTTTCTCAATCAAATCAAAATAAGCAGATTGCCACACTTTCTCAAGATTCTGTAATTTAGAAATCTTTTGTGAAATCTTTTCTTGAAAACTTTTTCCAAGAACCTTGATAATTGCAGAGGTTTTATTATCTTCCCAGTATTCTTTCATATCCTCTATAACATCTCTGTCTTCAAACTTATCCTTATACCATGATTCAAACTGGCTAAAATCAGAAATTTCTGCATTCAAGTCTTTCTGAAGTTCACCAAAAAAAGTTTTTTCATCAATTGCTAAAGAAGGACTTTCAGCTTCAGTATTTTGTTCAACAGGAGCATCTTTTTTTATCCCAGAAGTTATTTGTGTTTCAACTGCTTGCACAGGAACTTTTGTCTCAACAGATTTTACAACAGGAGGAACAGGTTGTGCTGGAGGCGTTGCTGCACTTGCTGCTGGAGCAACTGATTTAGAAAGCTCTTCGTTTTTCAAATGATCATGAACATCTTTATTACCTGCTTCAAGGTCCTCGAGAGCGAGTTCAGGAAGTTCATCAGGCACTTTCTTTTTTTTCAAAAATTTCATTATATTTCCTCACATTTATTAAAAGGTGGAACTTTAAAAAGTTATCTCGATTATGTAATTACCACCCTCGCTTTTTTATTTAAAAATTGTTTTGGAAGAACAACATGGCAACCATTTCCAAATGCCTTAACTTTCTTGTTAACAACTTCGGGAATTTCACCAAGAGATTCAATTGTTTTGTTCATTGAAGAAATATTCTCAACAATCAATCTTACCTTTTTTTGAACTTCTCTTTTGTTATTCATATATACCCTAGTATATACTGATTTATAAATCTTTTGGAAATCCAAAATCAAAAAAATTCTAAAAAAAGAATTAAACAAGGTCATAATAAAGATAAACATCACTTGTGTCTGCTGAATCATAATTTCTCAAATTCACAGGAATTCTTAATTCATAATCATAAGTTCCATAAGCACCTAAACCTGATTTATTCAATTCAGAAACAAAAACTATATCTTCTTTATCCAAACCTGCATATTCCCCGTCGCTGTCATCAGAACCATCCCATAAAATTCCAGTATAAAAAGAAGAACCTTCAACAGAATTAACAACTGCGACATCATAAATAGTTTTGTTGTCTATTGAAAAATTCTTTGTGAGATATGGATTTCCATTGTCTGTAAAAACATTAGTAATAGAATCATTAAATTCAGATGTCCCAAGAAAAGAATCCACTTCAGAAAAATCATCACTACTAACAGACCCAAATTTATCCCTCCCTATTGCAAGTAAAGCAGACCAATTAATATCACTTTCCATATCAGTCATAAAAACATTTCCATTAATTTTAGAGGTTATATTCCAAAAAGTTAAATTACTAAAAAAATTACTCGACAAAACCCTCATCCCACTCACATTCCCATAAAAATTCTGCCAAGCTCCAACATTTAATGTCTTATTTAATTCATTATTTGTCTCATTTGACTCTTCAATAAAATCTTCGACATCTGCAGAAACAAAAAAATTCGTAGGCCCAACCTCAGCATCCCAAGAAATATTCACAGAATTATTTGAAAGAGAAGAAACCGAAATAGTTTGGTTCTCTCCAATTTGATTTCCAAAAGAAGGGTCTCCGTCATAAAAACCAACAATAAAATTATCTGCATCACTACATCCATTATTAAGAACAATAGAACTAACAACAACACTCTCACCTTCTATAGGAAAATAATTACTAAAATTTATATCAAAATAAAAATTTAAGTCAGGGAGATTTGAATAAACTCGAACATTGCTTGAGCTTAAATTCACAGAATTATTTGCATAATCAAAAGAAATACATTGAAATTTCCATTCCCCTAATTTATCTAAAAGTATATCATAATAATATTCATCACCAGATAAAAATGCTCCAGAGTAATTTGTCTTCGAGGAAAAAGGATTTTCAGCTTCAATTACAACTCTATTAATTCCAAAATTATCAGTTGTATTGCAGATAATTCTCACAAAATTAGAATCTCCACAAAGATATGTTTCATTAACTAAAACAGAATTTATAGTTGGAGGTGTCAAATCAACATTCAATGTAAAATTATTTTCTGAATAAAAACCTACTGAAAGATTATCCTGAGCAAAACAACCCCATTTGTAAACACCATTCTCGAGACTCTTAGAAAAAACAACACTTCCTGAAACTCCCGAAACATCCTTTGTTTCATTAAGATGCCACCCTCCTGACCAATTCCCATAAAGACTTACATTTTGAATATTTGAATCCAAATCAGAAAAAGAGCAATTAAAATCTACTGTATCTTCTGAAATATTTCCATAATCCACCGGATAAGAAAGAGAAGTGGTAGGTAAACTATTCACAGTTATATCTGGTTCAGCGTCATAACCAGCTCCAGTTATTATTACAGAAACAGTTTCACTAAAAGGATAAGAAGAAACTTTAACATTAATTGTATCTCCAATACCACAAGGCGTGCTAAGCGCCTCACAATCAAGTAAATAAAAATTAGATGTTCCAGAGTTTCCATTTACCCCAATAGTGTCTGTAAGATTATCAGAAATTCCATTGGCTGGATTCCATAGCAAAACATCCAAATCATTTGCACTTCTTTCATCAAGTGAATCATTTACAACACCAACAATATAATGCGCAGCAGAAGAAAAAGGAAGTGCTAAAGCTACAACAACAAACAACAAAACAAACTTTAAGAAAAACTTCATTTTTTCTTTTCCTCCTCAATTACAATTTTTCTTTTATCCACATCAAATCTAAGAATTATTTTTTGTCCTTTTTTGAGATTGAGGGTATCAACAACAGCTTTAGGAATTTTAACTCTGTCACCAACCTGAATCTTCAAATCTCGAAAAATAACTTCTGCCATTTTTTATTAATACTTTAGAAGTACTTTTTAAAGTATTTAAATTTATTCATTAAAAAATTTACTAAAAAAAATTTGACTAATATTATTTAAATCAAAAAAACAATCTAATTTATGTTGAAGATACTATTCAATCCAAAAAGAGCAGAGAGACATCCACTTGAATTTTTTGTAATAAGTATATTTTACTCTTCAGTCTCTATATTAGTTGCTTCGCTAATTTTTCCTGAATACAGTTCTCTTATAATGGTTTTCTTTACATCTCTTTCCTGTCTTTACATAATTCAAGGAGCAATGAAAATAGAAGAATCAAAAGAAAATGATTTAGAAAATGAAAAAAACTTATTACAAAAACATTCAAAACTCATAAAATTAATTCTAGCACTCTTTATTGGTTTTGTAGTTGCTTTTGCATTCTGGAGTTTTATTCTTCCTCCTGAAAAAGTATCCACACTTTTTGAACTTCAAAATAATGTCATAAAAGGCATTCAATCAACAGATGTAACAGGCAATGCAGTAAGTAATTCAATAGCATTAAAAATAATTATTACAAACAATCTAAAAGTTCTTGCAATTTCATTTATACTCTCGCTTTTTTATGCCGCAGGCTCGATATTTGTAATTGTTTGGAACTCTAGTGTTATGGGTTTTGCAATAGGCACAATCGCAAAAAGTTCAGAAAATCTGCTCTCATTTCCAATTCTTTTTACAAAATATTTTCTTCACGGAATTCCTGAAATACTCTCTTACATAACAATAATTCTTGCAGGAAATATTCTTTTTATATCTATAATAAAAAAAAATATCTTTATAGAGGGAAAAAGAAAATGTATTATTACTGATGTGATAACACTTATAGGAATTTCATTGGCATTTATATTTGTTTCAGCACTAATAGAGGTCTTTATATCCTCGCTTATATAAACATTTAAATAGATTAATCAAAATAAAAAGAAATGGTGAAAAAAATTTCTGTGTTGTTGATTACCACTATTTCAATATTTCTAATTATACCATTATTATCTGCTGCAGAAGACAGCACTTATGTTCTATCAAATTCACAGAATTGGAAAGATGTTTATTCTTCACTGCTTTATTCTTCACTTGAAGGAATTCAGGCAAATTTTCTAACAAGCACACAACATGGAACAATTATCTTAGATGAAATAAAAAAAGCAAATTCAATTCTTGTAATAAGCTCAAAGGACACTCCATATGTATACAATTATCTTGATATAATAAATTCAAGAGGATTTGAAGCTTCAGAAGAAATAAAAACAGATAGTGCAAACCTTGAACTTATAAATGAAATTCCCGACATGACAAACTTTGTAATTGTAGGAGATTCATATGGTTATAATGCAATAGCTGTTGCACCTTATGCAGTTCAAAAAAATTCATGGGTTTTTTTTGCCAATAACATTAATATAAATGAAATAGACTCAATTTTATCTACAAGAAATTTAGGCGAAGTTTTGATCTATGGCTATGTAGACAAAGAAGTACGAGACACTCTTGCAAAATACAATCCAAAGATTATTGACACAAAGAACAGGTTCGACGATAATATTGAAATTGTAAAAGAATATCTTGAAATAAGCCCAACAGAACAAGTCCTACTGACAAATGGGGAATTCATAGAAAAAGAACTTATGGATGGAAAAAATCCTACTTTGTTTACAGGAAACCAGAATGTTCCAGATCAAATAAGAGATTATCTAAAAGATTCGACAATTGAGATAGGCGTCTTGATTGGAAATGACCTAATAGGTGCAGCAACGAACATAAAAGAGACTGCAGGAATAAATGTAATGGTAAAATTTGCAAGAGGTGCAAGAAGCCAAGCACAAGGTGTTGCAGCTGTTGAAGGCCTTGACCTTTTTCCTCTTCCAATTCCAACAATGTCTATTGAAGTTTCTTCAATAAAATACAACATCGCAACCTCTAAACTAGAAGTAACATATAAAAGTAATTCAAATATTCCTGTTTACTTCAAGGGAACAATAACTATTGGAGGAAATGTCATTCAAGATTCTGAAGCAATATTCATTGCTCCTGGAAATTATAAAACAGTGACTTATGAAATAGAAAACCTGCCAGAAGATTTGACTGCAAAAATATTTACAATTTATGGAGAATCTGAAAAATCCCTTGACCAAATATTCGAACAAACAATCGACGTAAGCAGAGTGGAAATTTTAGACAATTGCCAGATTGATATAATCAGTGCAAAATACAATAAACAAAATAAAGAATTTAAAATCAACATTAAAAATATTGCGCAAGTAGATTGCTGGATTAATCTCGAGATTTCTGATTTAAATATTGGTTATGAACAAGTTACAATAGGAACAAAAGAAGAATCAAAAATATATGCAGGAAAATCAAAAACAATTTTAATTGCTCAGGAATTAACAGACGAGGATATTGCACAAAATCCAATTGTTACAATAAATGCTCAATTTGGTGAAAGAGAAGACGGTCTTGTCAAAAGTCTTACAAAAAACCTCCCACTTACAACAGAAAGATTTGGCATGTTGACTTATCTAATAATTGTAATTGTAGTTCTAATTGTAGTGCTAATAATAATTATATTAATACTTAAAAAAAGAAAAGAAAAAGAGGAAGAAGGTTATTGAAAACAATAATTAGAATTAACTAAATTTAATGAATTCTTTGCTATTAGGGGGGATGAGCGAAGCGAAATTTGGGTGGGAATATTCTTACAAAAAATTCATTTGAAAAAAATCCAAATTCAATAAAATCACTCTTTAGTCTTCTCTGTTTTATTAGTCTCTGATGAAGTTTCTTTAACTTTCTTGGTTTTATTTTCCTCTTTAGCTTTCTCTTTTCTTGCTTTTTCATCAGAAATATCATAATCATCAAGTTCTTTTTTAACTTCATCAAGAATAAGAATAACTTTACTAAACGAATTAGTATCAAAGTTTACCTTTAACAATTTTAACTTAAATTTAAACTGACTTAATTTCAAACCTAACTCTGTTAAATCAGTACCTTTTTTTCTTACATCTGATAATCTCTTGTATATTTCTAAATATTTATCATTAAGATAATCAATAATTAAATTTTCAAAAAAAGAATTCAAATCTTTTTTGTTTTCAAAAGTTCTCTTTAATTTATCTCGAGGAATCAAGTTATGTTTATTCAAAAGTAAAAGAATTTTAGATAAATCTTCACTAACAAAATCCAAAACATCTTCAATTTTTTCTATAGAAATTTTAGGAGTTTTTTCTTCTACCATTTTATCGTGTCTTCTCCTGAGCACTAGCAGATTCCTTGCCCTCGCTATTTGTTTCTTCACTAGGAGCATTTGGTTTCTCTGCAGCAACTGATTTTCCTATTTTTCCAAGAGCAGTAACCATTGCTGATTTATCAATTATCTTCTGAAGTTTAGTTCCTTCTTCTTTTGAAAGATTTTTTGAAATCCATGAAGCAATATCATTTTTATTTGAATTTACATGCAATTGAAAAATCTCGTCGTCCATTGTTGGAAGAGCGCCGAGCAATTCTGCAACACTGCTTACCATGATTCCATTATCAAATGTAAAAGCAGGAATTTCTTTTTTTGAAATATCTTCTTTCTTTTTCTCATGAACTTTTTGCGCAGCTTCATTTTTCTTTTCATCTTCTTCAAATTCTTTTCTTGAAGTCTTTGCCTCTTGAACAGACTTATTTATCTCTTCCTGACTTACAAGCTGAATTTTTC
Organism: Candidatus Woesearchaeota archaeon; assembly: GCA_964638105.1. GTDB lineage: Archaea > Nanobdellota > Nanobdellia > Pacearchaeales > GW2011-AR1 > ARS1301. The sequence goes on along the minus strand of CAZWYG010000007.1, from coordinate 213 downwards.
TCTGAGGAGGTGTCTTTCCAAGACCTTCCCACTCTTTATCCACCCTCGGCTTCAATCCTTCCAAATAAATATCAACAACACTAAAATTACCTCCCATAACCTTGTCCTTCACTAACTTCAATTCCATTTTCAAATCAAAAACATCAACTTTCTCTTTTTCAAGTTCATTAACACTAAACTCTAAATCATCAACAATATCATTATACTTATTAT
>CAZWYG010000006.1:0-9761 GCA_964638105.1 Candidatus Woesearchaeota archaeon | reverse complement strand
AACAATAATTATCCTCTTAAATTTTTTTCTCTTTCAGAGCTTTCTTAATATCAGAAAAAACTTTTTTTATTGACTGGTTGCCGTTTATTTTTATTAATTTGCCCTTGAAACTTTTAATAATTTTTGGAGATTGTTTGTAAAATATTTTCAAGCGAGTTTCTAATGCGTCTTTTGTGTCATCAGCCCTGTCTTGAGATTTTTTCCTTAGTTTTATTCTTTTATAGACTTCTTTTTTTGGAAGAGTAAGCAGAATAACTTTATCAAAGTTAATTTTCTTTGCAACTTTTAGTTGCCTTTTGTCTCTTGGAAAGCCATCAACTATGAAATTGTCTTTTGAAGTATTTTTTAAAATTAATTTATTAATTATACGATTAGGTGCTAATAATCCTTTGTCCATATATTTTCTAAGAATTTTCCCCTCCTTTGATTTCTTCTTTATCTCTTTTCTTGCGATTTCGCCTATAGAAACTATTTTAAGTTTGAACTCTTTTGCAATAAGTTTTGCCTGAGTTCCTTTCCCACTTCCCTGAATTCCTATTATTGCTAACTTCATTTAATCACCTTTTTTATAAAATAATTATTAAATTGAGTTTATTAAATTATCTCTGTGCAATTGCCTTTAAGTTCTTTTCAAAATCATCTAAAAATTTAGCATTCATGCGAACACCAACAGAACAATCATGACCCCCTCCACCAACACCTTCAAGTTCTTTTGTAGCTTCTTCAAAAAATTTCCTAGCATTCTTCCCTCGAATTGAAATGTTTGCAAAAGAGTCCTTAACATAAGCAACAACAATTAATTTTTCTGAAAGAATATAACTTAATTCATCTGACAAATCAGAACTAATACTCATGTCCCCACTATATCGAAAAAATAAAACTTTTTCATTTATTCTATCTTTTTCAATTGCTTTTTTTAAAAGTAAAGTATATTTGTTATTTATGAAATTAAATCTCTTGTGCATGGCATAGTTTTTTGAATTTTCTTCAAAAATTTCATAAGGGCTGCGCACATTTATTAAAAATTTAAGCATGCTTATAACGTTCGTAATCTTATCTTTTAACGCAAAATTAAATATTTTAACAATTTCTCCGACTTTGGCTTTGTATCTTAAATCAAAAGCATCAGCATATTTACACGACAAGTCTGGATATCTGTTTTCAAATTCTTCATAAAAAGGAGGAACAAATCTATCTCCAATACAACCAACAACTGCAATCCATAAATCTTCTTTTTGTTTAGAAATATCATAACAAACATCTGTAACAGGAACAGATAATCCATTCTCTAAAGGATTGTAATAATGAACAAATTCTGGAATATCAGATTCTTCATAGTTATGATGATCTATACATATAATCGGGAGGTTTCTTTCATGAACTCTAAGATAAAAATCTTTCGAAACAAGAGCTTTATCAAGAATAAAAACATAATCTGATTTAAATTCTTCAATCTTTCTAAAGTAATCTTCACTCAACTCGCCTTTGATACAAACACCTTTTCCTTTGCCGCAGAATTTTCTTAAAAGCAAAAAACTACACAATCCATCAGCATCATTATCAAAAAAGAAAATTGGGTTTTGCGCTGCTTCAAGATACTCGCGAATCTCTTGAATCTTTTCTTTACTAATCATAGAACTAATGAAAAATATTCTATTTAAGTCTTTACTAAATTCTTTTTCCAATCAAAATCTTCTCTCTAATATTATCCAAGTCTTGAAGGAATAATTTTGCATCTTTTATATTTTGGAATATTTTCTCAAAATTTTCTTTGTCTGAATTAAGAATTTCTGATAGAGTTTTAAAATTGTTTAGTAAGGAATTTCTTTCTTTTTCATTAAGATTAATTTTACTTAAAATTCTAATTCCTCTAGGAGAAATTGATTTGCTGTGGGCTTCACCAAATAAAAGATTTGGAAGGCTAGAGGTTTCAAGAAGAGAGTCAAAATTGATTGATTTTATTTCTTCATCAATATTTTTTTTATTTGAATTGAAATAATCCTCTATAATCATTTCTTTTTCTTTGTTTAAATTTTTAGTGAGTTCTTTTAATCTCATACTAACAATAATTCCTTCTCTTCCAAGTTCAATAAGATACCTTCTTACAATATCTGAAATTCTTGAAATAACTTCTATACTCTGCAAAACATCACAAATCTCTGAAATTGTTGTAGTGTCACTAATCTCAGAAATATTAAGACTCATTAGTAAATCATCAAGAGTTTCTTTTTGTTTTTCCATAATCTGAAGAGTTTCTGTTGCTCTTCTCAATATTTCAGAACTTTTTTCAAGTTCGTGTTTTAGGTTTTTGTAATAAATAGTAATCTTATTTTTCCTTTCTGAAACAGCAATAGTTATTGCATTTACATGTCTTGCAGTTCTTTCTGCTGCTTTGTGTCTTGTTCCAGTTTCTTTGGTTTGAAGATGAACATTAGGGAATAGAAGGGTATTTGCATAGAGGATTTTTTTCATGTCTTTTGAGAGAATAATTGCCCCATCCATTTTTGCGAGCTCTACTAATTTTTGCGAGCTGAATTTTGAATTTAACCTGAAACCCCCTTCAACAATATTAAACAAACCTTCTTTGTCAATTGCAATTAATGCTCCCATTTGCGCTTTTAGAATATCATCAAGTGCGCTTCTGATTGCTGTTCCAGGGGAAAATAGTTTGAGAATGTCAAAAAATTCTTTCTCGCCCTGAACTGCGCTTTTGCTTATATTTTTAGAAATTCTTTCAACCATAAATTCAGACTAGTAGCTTCTATAAATATTTTTGTATAAAACATATAATTCACCACGAAAATCTTTTTAAAGTAAAATGACGAATAAGATTATGAACAAATGGCTTGAGATTTTAATTGGGTTGATTTTAATTGTTGGAGGAATCTATGTTTGGGGAATTAATTTTCTCGGAGCAGGAACTGCCGCACTTGAAGTTCTAAAAGGAGGAGTTTTATGGATTATTCTTCTGATTGGAATAGTTCTTTTGTTAGTTGGAATAAATGATTTAAAAAATTAAAAAAAGAATTAGAAAATAAAAAGTAAAAATTGTTTATTTGAATATTTTATATAGTGCCCATAAACCACATAAAGCAACAACATAATATACTATTGATACTACTATAGGCCAGCTACCAAAGATTAACTCAACAAGGTTGAAATTAAGTTCATCCAATCCCCAGTTGATTGCACCGACAGCTGCAAGAATCAATGCTGTTTTGTCATACCAAGTCATCTTTATTACCTCTTTTAATTAGTACAAGACTTATATCTCGCAATAAAACAAGGTATTTTAATTATTTAAAATTAACTATTCCTAAGAAATGAAAATAAGTGTGCTTTCAATAATAGCTGCTATTATCAAAAGTGGCAAGACAATATACAAAAAAACTCTAAGTGAATTCCTTAAATAATTAATTAATGTTTGTTTTTTATCTTTTTCAAAAACAAAAGAACCAAGCTTTAATCCCAATGCAAATGAAATAAAAATTGCAGGAAGCTCAAAGATTCCATGGGGGGCAAGACGCCACAAAACAAAAAGCCCCTCTTCATTAACAACTAATCTTGAAACAAAACCTAGAAAATATCCATTAGCTAAAATAGCAATCACAGGAAAAATTCCAAAAAACACTCCAAAAAAAATCCCAAAAAGACTACTTTTAAAATTATTAAAGAAAATAAATGTCATTAATTCAAACAAAGATTTTCCTGCTGTAAGTTTAAGCAACTCTTCTATATAATCCAAAATCTGATTATAAATTGCTTCTGGAGGAAAAATAAAATAACCAATAATTGCAGAAACTAAAAACATCAAAATAATTGCAAAAACAAAATTTTTCAAATTTTTAAGATAATTCCAACTTTCTTTATATTCTCGAATTAAAAAATTTCCCCTCTTTTTTTTCTTTGCCATTCTAACTAAAATGTCTCCGAATATATTTTGTTTTATTTTTGTATTTACTTTTTAGATAAACTCCATAAACCAGTCCTGCAATCAAACCTCCAAGATGAGCAGTGTTTCCAATTGGAATATCGCCTGCAATTGATATTAACCATAATAAAACTAGCATTCCAACACCTGCATATTTCATTTTTATTGGAATTGGTATAAAGAAAAGATAAACAGGAAGGTCTGGTGTTAATAGTATTAAAAGACCTATTAATCCAAACAAAGCACCTGAAGCTCCAACTGCTCCGAGTCCTGAAGGGAAAAGAAATTCTGATAAAAGATAAACTGCACTTGCTGCAATTCCTGATAAAAGATAAAACCAAAGATATCTTCTTTTTCCAAGAAGTTTTTCAACAAGAGAACCAATAAAGACAAGTGAAAGCATGTTTGCAAAAAGATGGAAAAATCCTCCATGCATAAACATGCTTGTGAAAATTGTCCAAATCCTAAGTTCTTGAATATTCTTTAATGAAAGAGCAATGTTATTGCTAAAAAAATCCAATGAAAAAACTCCTGTAAAAAGTAATATCTTTATCACAATAAAAAAAATTACATTTATTCCAATTAAAATTGTGTTAACACTAAGATTTCCAAAAAAATTACTTTTCCTACTAGGAGAAATTTGATAAAAATTAACCATTTTATTTTTTCTTAGCCACTTTTTTCTTAGAGACCTTCTTTTTTATGTCCTTTACAGTTTTCTTTTTTGTTGCTTTCTTCTTGACTACTTTCTTCTTTTTTACAGTCTTCTTTTTTATACCTTTCACACCTTTTAGGTTTTTCAGGGTACTTGCAGTTTTCTTCTTTTTTACAGTCTTCTTTTTTGCTACTTTCTTTTTCTTAGCTTCTTTCACTTGTTCTCTTTTTTTTAATTTTTCTAATTTTGCTTCTTCCTTTTCAAGTTCATCCTCTATAAATTCCAGTTCCCTTTCCCTTTTTGCAAACAAACGACTCAATTCTTTTATTAATTTAATGTCTTCTTTTATTACAAAAACATCTCCACATTCATTACATGTAAAATTATTAAGAAGGGCGTTCTCTTCGTTAAATTCAATTTTGCATCTTTCACAAATATAAAACTGCTTTGTTTTTCTACTTTTTAATTGGAATTTTATCTGTTCTATTCTTTTTGAAAGATAATTTTTTAGAAATTCAAGGCACTTTATTTTTTCAAATTTCCAAAAATAAGTATACCATCCTTTTTTCTTGTCTTTTTTTCGAATTGAAGAAACAAGATTGTAATCAGAGAATTTATATAATAAATTCCTTACTTGATTGATTGTAAGCTCCATCTTTTTTGCAATAAGAAATTCATTAACATGTTTTTTCGAGTCTAGAATATCTGCAATTGGTTCTGCAGGTTTTCCGGCAACAAGGCTCACGACCTCTTTCAAATAATCTTTTTGCATCCCTTAACAAAAAAATTTCAAATAAATACCTTTCGGTTTTAGAATTCAAGTCAATTACTTATTTCTTCTTAAATCTCTTGTCAATATACCTTATCAATTCCTTTCCTCTTACTTGCATGCTCGACGGTCCGCTCCTTATATAAAATTCTTCATCACCTGAAAGACTCTTCAAAAATATTGGTTCTTTACTTTCAAAACAATCAACTTTTAGAATTATTTTATCTTCTATTGGAATTATCTGAAAATTTATTAAATCCGAATGCTGTTTTCCAATTTTTTCACGAATAAGGTTTGTGAAATGAAGTTGAAATTTGTCATTGTTTTCAAAGCCATCTTTTTCAATTCCAATGATATCTCCGTGGTCCCCAACCCCTATAAGAAGTGTCCCCCCGCGAGTATTCATAAATGAAGAAATTGTTTTGAGTGTTGCATATTCGACTTTTCTGTCAATTTCGTTAGTGTGAATATTTTTTCTTAGAGTTGATTTGAATTCAATTTTTTCACTCTCTCCTTTTTCTATTAATTCTAAAATCTCTTCTGCTTTGTTGTTTCCAATAAATAATTCGGGATTAACTTTTTTGAATCTATCAACTAATTTTCTAATTATTTTCAAATTATCTTTCATATACAAATAACCAATTATCGAAGATATCAAAGCTCCAATTAAAACATAAGTCATGTTAATCATTGTGAATTCATAAATTCCTGAAACAAGTTCTTGATTCAAAATAATTTTAAGGTAGTACTTTGCCAATTCAATAACAAAACCAGATGCTACTGCGAAATTAAAAGAAAAAAAGATTATCAAAAAATAATTTTTCTTGATTTGATTACTTGAATAAAGAATTAATAAAATCAAAAAAGCAATCAAACCCATTGCTACGCCAAAGAAAATCGGCGAGATAATCCATTTTATTTTTCCTACGAGAAAAGTCGATAAAACAAACAAAAACAAAAGCACTTCAAATTCTAAAGGAATCTTCATTGAATATTTTTTTTTAATTATCTGCGGAACAAAAAGCAAAACAAAAAGCAGAATATTCGCAGACATTAAATGCCAATACTGATTAGAAATTGAATTAAAAATTGAAAGCAATAAAATTAACTTCAAGCTCAAAGAAACATACTTTGAAAATTCAGATGTTTTCATAAATAACCAATGAAAAGAAGTTTATAGTTTTTTTGAAATATTTTGATTTTTCTAAAATGAGAAATAATTAAAAGCTTTGGACTCTTTTTGTAAAATGGATTATGAAGTGTTTACAGCTAATTCTAAAACAGAAAAACTTTTGAAAAAATATATTGCTAATAATTCTAAAATAAAAAATAAAATAAATAGGCTAAGGAAAAATCCAAGAAAAGAAATCGGTGCTCATCCGCTTCATGGAAAACTAAAAGGTAAATTTGCTTGTTGGTTTGCTTCTAACATTAGGGCTATCTACACAATAAATGAAAAAACTAAATCAATAATAATTGAGGCTATTGGCACTCACAAAATTTATCAATAATTAAATTTCTTAATCTTGCCTTTCTTGATATTTTTTTCACTTTGTTGAATCTGTTTCATTAATTCCTTATCTTCCAAAATTTCCTTTTCCTCCAAAACTCTTATCTTATCACGAAGTGCTTCACGAATAAATTCTGCCTTGGTAACATAGTGATGTTTTTTCATAACCTTGTTTATCGCGAATAAAAACTTTGGTTCAATTTTCAAACTAATATTTTCCATAGTAATAAGTAGTCGTAAGTAGTATTTAAGATTTTCGAATCAAACCTCCTCTAACCATACTTCCAGTTTCTTTTCTGTCCTTCAAAATCTTTTTTGACTTCTTTAAGTGTTGCAACTTCGTCGGCTCTTCTATCTGGACGTAGAGCTGTAAATCTTGGAAACCTCAAGGCAAAACCAGAATTATAATTTGGAGAATTTTGAATTTCCTGATATGTAACTGATAAAACAATTTCTGGTTTTATTTTAACTTTTCTACCTTTTTCTTTTAAAACTAAAGGTTTCAAAAGTTTAGTAATTTCAACATAAGACACTCCCTGTTCTTCAAGTTCTTTTATTCCTGTGCTCATTTTTCCAATCTCAAGAAACTCTCCCTTTTCATTTCTACAACTAAGTATAAAACTCGTTAGCCATCCACTTCTCTTTCCTGTTCCCCACTCTGCACCAGTTATCACCAAATCCAAATCACGAGCTTCGGGTTTTATCTTTAACATGTGACCAACACGGGAGCCTGGTTGATAAATTGCATCAAGATTCTTCATCATAATTCCTTCTTGATTATCCTCTAATGCTTTTTTGTAAAACTTTTCTGTCTCTTTTTCATCACTACTAATAATCTGTCTTGCAGGAATTATTTTGTAAGGATGAGGCGTTATAATCTTGTGAAGAAGCTCGGTTCTTTTTTTGAATGGTTCGTTAAGAAAAGATTTTCCATTATAATAAACAACATCAAAAACATTAACCTCGATTGGAAGTTCTTTTTGTAATTTCTCAATGTGGTACTTTCTACGAATTCTCTGGCTAATATCTTGAAATGGAGTGTATTCTTTTGTTTTTTTGTGATATCCAACAGCCTCGGAAACAAGAATAAATGACTAGCCCTTAACATATTCTTTAATATAATCAACTACTTCTGGAAATTGATTTGTAACATTTTCTAATCTACGCGTGAAAAGTTTAACACCCTCTCCCTTCTTGTGAATTATCATTCTAAATCCATCATACTTATATTCTATTGCACAAGGTTTTCCAAGTGCTTTAAACCCGTCAGCAAAAGTAGTTACTTTTTGCGCAAGCATTGCTTTAATTGGATTTCCAACTTCAATTTTAACTTTCGCTAATTCAGAAATCTTTCCTTTTTTTGCAATTTCAAAAACTTCTGCTAAATCATTTGACCTATCAATTGCGTGCTGAATTTTTTTTGATGCTTCTTTCTTGTCTTTGAAAAAAGCTTCTGCCATTGCATCTCTTATTGTATTGTCCTGCACACCAATTCTTAAATCTCCAATCAAACTTCGAACAAGATATTTCGCCTCAATTGCCGAAGCTGAAGTCAGAAGTTCTGTTATCAATCCAAGCTTTTTATCAATTGTTCCTTTTCCAACAAGTAATGGGAGCTTTCGAAAATTCTCAAGAACTTTCTTTGTTGTTAAAATATGAGAATGCAAAGTTGATTGAGATTTATTCTTTGTTAACTTTTCAGCAACCAAACCCAAGTCACCTTTTTTCCTCCATTCATCTGTAATTTTTCTAACAGAATTTCCAGTTGATTTTGCAATTGCTTTTATTGCAATCTGATTTGAAATTCCAATTCTTCGCTCATCATACTCTGGATAAATTCTTCCAACAAGAAGATAAACCACATCCTTATCATCGTTAGTAAGCAAACCCAAAAACTTCGATAAAATTGAAATCTTTTCTAATCTCTTTGTTGTCAAAGAAAGTTCTTCATACACCTCTGCTAATTTTTCATATCTCATTTTAATAATTTCTTAATTTTCTTTTTTAATAAAAGTATTGTTGCAAGTGAAAATATTGATGCAATTGTCATTACAATAAATAATATTTGAAAACCAAACTGTTTTGCAACAAACGCACCCAAAATTGCAGAAACCCCCATTGTGGTATAAGCCATAGCATCCCAATAACCCCATTGAGAAGCAAATTTTCCCTTGCTTAGGTTTTTTGAATAAAGACCATCAAAAGCAGGCATTACTAATGCTTCTGAAATCCCCAATACAATCTGAACTCCAAAAAGTGTTAAAGGAGATTTTACAAACAAATATCCTGCTATTCCAATTACTGCCAAGACCCTGCCTAAAATTAAAATATTTGCTTGATGTTTAACCTTGTCTTCCCATTTTCCTAAAAAGAAAATTAAAACACCTGTCGCAATAGAAAAAACAGCATATGAAATTCCAGCAGTTAACAAATCTCCTCCAATTTCCTCAACAAAAATTGCATAAATCGGTCCCAACAAACCCGCAGACAAATTTATGAAAAACGACGACCATAAAAGTATTTTAAGTGTTGATTTCATTTTCTCTTTTCATAACCTAATAGAAATATGTTTTTAAGATTATTCACTTCTTAACATGAACATCCATTTGAGGAAAAGGAATTTCAATTCCGTTCTTGTTTAAAGCATTGTAAATTTTTGTGTTTGCTTCGTCAATTGCCCCAATTCTAAATACAAATGAATCAACGTGGAACTGAGCAACAAAATCCAAAGCAGAATCCCCCATGTTCATGAATCTTACAACTGGTTCAGGTTCTTTTGAAACATTCTTTATTTTCTTTAATTCAGCTAAAACTATCTTCTTAACTTTGTTAATGTCAGAACCATAAGCAACTCCAAACTTCACTACAACTCTTGATTTTAATTCTGGCTGCCCAA
>CAZWYG010000005.1:0-10714 GCA_964638105.1 Candidatus Woesearchaeota archaeon | reverse complement strand
ACGCTTATATGGATATAGCTGGTGAAGATTTAAGAGTAATTGGAAACCTTAACGGGGGAGGCGAAAGTGGGTGGGCGCATATTGATAGTAGTGCTGGTTGGCAGGCAGGTTCTTCAAGAGAAATAAAAACAAATATTTCTATGCTTAAGAACACAGATTTAGAGATGCTAAGAAATGATTTCGCAAATACTTCTTTGTATTCTTATGAGAGATTGGACAAGCTCGGAGTTCCTGAGGTAGGATTTATAGCAGAAGAAGCTCCAAGCCTTATTACAGGTGAAGAAAACAAAACAATCGTGACACTAAAAGCAGTAGGTTACTTGGCAGCTCTAACCAAAGACCAGCAAAATCAGATTGATTATCTCAAATCAGAAAAAGATAATGAGATTGAAGAACTTAAAAATGAAAACGAAAAATTATCAAATAGAATTAAGGAAATAGAAAAATTAAAACAAATAATCTGCAAGAATTTTCCAGAAGAAGAGGTGTGCAAATAAAGAGGCTGTAAAAGAGTTTAGAGGGGTTCTAGAAAAATGAAAAATGAACATAATTGGAATTTGCATTGCATTAATATTCTTAGCAGGCTTAGTATCTGCTGTGCCTCAGGCAATAAATATCGAGGGTAAATTAAAGGATGATTCTGGAAATGTCTTGTCTGGAAAGTATTCAATTAATTTCTCGATTTATGATGCTTATACTTCTGGCAATCTTTTGTGGAATAGTTATTCAGTAACTACAGAAAGTTGATGTGTTGTACAAAATGATCTGCAGTTATAGCGTTGCATCTTAGGAATTTGGAAGTGGTTATTTTAACTTAAATAAAAAATACTTTTCCAAATGAGACTATTTTTAATTCCGACGAGAAGAAAGTTATTTAAAGTAAAATGTTTTATAATTATAAATAAACTAAAGGAGGTAAGATGAGAAGAGATAGAAATCCAATGAAGATTGTTGTTATTGTTTTATCTGTGTTTTTACTCCTAGCACTGGTTTACATTGGTTATAGTGTCTATGGAAGCTGGAGTTATGGAAAACAAGTTGCGGCTTATCAGCAAGGTGCACAAAATGGATATGAACAAGCGATTTTGCAAGTGGCTCAGCAAGCAGCGACTTGTCAGCAGGTTCCATTGAATGTTCAGAACCAGACAATTACTCTTATTGCTGTCGAGTGTTTGCAACAAGCACAACAACAGGTAGAATAATTTTTTTAATTTTATATTTATCTTTTTAGTAAAGAAAAAGCCAAATAGAAATTTTGCCTTTTCCCGTCTTAATTCGTTGAAAATTGAGGAGCAAGGTTTTTAAACTGATTTTCATTTATTCTATTAATTAAACATTTCTATGTTTACCGACGACAATGAGTTCAGACAAAAATTACAGTGCAGAGTCAATTCGCGTACTTGAAGGTTTAGAAGGAGTTAGAAAACGTCCTGCAATGTATATTGGATCGACAGGAAAAGAAGGATTGCATCACTTGGTTTACGAAGTTGTTGACAATGCTGTTGACGAGGCTTTAGCTGGTTTTTGTAATAAGATTAAGATTATTTTGAACAAAGATGGTTCTGTCAGTGTCGAGGATGATGGTCGTGGGATTCCTGTTGATCTTCATTCACAATTAAAAATTCCTGCTGTCCAGGTTGCACTCACAAAACTTCATGCAGGTGGAAAGTTTGACAAAAAGTCTTATCAGATTTCAGGAGGTCTTCATGGCGTTGGTGTTTCTTGTGTTAATGCTTTATCGAGAAAATTAATTGTTGAAATCCGTAGAGATGGAAAAATTTATTCCCAAGAATACTCACGTGGAAATGCAAAAACAAAACTGAAAGTTGTTGGAAATTATAGTGGAGATGATAGTGGAACTAAGGTTGTGTTTTGGCCTGATGAAGAAATTTTTTCTGTTAAGGATTTTGATTACAAAGTTTTGGAAATGAGGTTTAGAGAGATTGCTTTTTTGAATGCTGGTTTGAAAATTGTTTTAATTGATGAAAACAAGGGAAAGACTGAAGAATTTTTTGCATCAGGTGGTTTGATTGAGTTTGTGAAATGGATGAACAAGTCAAAAGATGTTTTGCATAAGCCGATTTATTTTAAGAGAGAAATTAAAGGAACTTCTGTTGAGATTGCTCTGCAGTATAATTCAAGTTACAGAGAAAATATTTTTGGGTTTGTAAACACAATTAATACTGTCGAAGGGGGGACGCACATTTCTGGTTTTAAAACCGCTTTGACAAGAGTGATTAATGATTATGCAAAAAAGAAATGCAATTTGAAAACTGGTTCTTTGAGTGGAGACGATGTTCGTGAAGGATTGACTGTGATTGTTAGTGTAAAAATTTCAGAGCCGCAGTTTGAGGGGCAGACTAAAACTAAGTTAGGTAATTCCGAAGTGAAGGGTTTTGTTGACTCGATTGTGACTTCTGCTCTTGGTGAATTTTTTGAGGAAAATCCATCGGTGGCAAAGAAAATTGCCTCAAAATCAATGGATTCAGCTAAGGCACGCCTCGCTGCAAAGAAGGCAAAGGAACTTGTTAGAAGAAAGAATGCGTTTTCACTTGGAGGTTTGCCTGGAAAATTATCTGATTGTTCAAGCAAAAAATCTGATAATACTGAACTTTACATTGTTGAAGGAGAGAGTGCTGGAGGCAGTGCAAAGAATGCTCGGGATAAAAATATTCAGGCGATTTTGCCTTTAAGAGGTAAGATTTTGAATGTTGAAAAATCCAATCCTGCACGTGCTTTGTCGTCAGAAGAAATTACAAACTTAATTACTGCAATTGGAACAGGAGTAGGTGAGCAGTTTGATATTAAAAAATTAAGATATAGTAAGGTTGTTATTATGACTGATGCAGATGTTGATGGTGAGCACATTAAAACTTTATTACTGACTTTTTTCTTTAGATTCATGCCTGATTTAATTAAGGAAGGAAAAGTTTATGCTGCTATGCCTCCTTTGTATAGAATTAGAAAGAAAAAAGATTATTATGTTTATACTGAAGATGAAATGAAAAAGATGTGTGAGAAATTGTCTACGACAAATGTTACGAGGTTCAAAGGTTTAGGAGAGATGGGTTTGCAGCAGCTTTGGGATACTACTATGAATCCAAAGACACGTAAGATTAAGAAAATATATATTGAAGATGCTGTTGAATCTGACAGGGTTTTCTCGATGCTGATGGGTGATGATGTTCAAGCTCGTAAAGAGTTTATTCAAGAAAATGCTAAATCAGCGGAGTTGGATATATGAAAACTCTAAAGAGTTTTCAAGGAGATTGGTGAAATGGAAGAAATAGAAGTTGTGTTTACAGATATTAATATTGAAGAAATAGAAGACAAACTTAGAAAGATTGGTGCAGAAAAGGTTTTAGATATTTTTTATAAAAGCATGATTTTTGATTATCCAGATTTAAGGTTGGATAAAGAAGGAGCATGGATTAGACTAAGAGATAATGGGCAGAAGGTTAAACTTGCATTTAAGCAGAGACTTGGAATGAATGAAGGAAAGGGCGATGGAGAAGATAAAGGAATGAAAGAGATTGAATTTGAAGTTCCTAATTTTAAAGATGTTTCAAATTTTATGTTGTCAATAGGTTTGGCAGAAAAGTTTTATCAAGAGAAAAAGAGAATTCGTTGGAAAAAGGGAGATGTTATTTTTGATATTGATACTTGGCCAAAGTTAAATCCTTATTTGGAAATTGAATCTGATTCAATGGAAAAAATTGATAATGCTATTGAAGAATTAGGATTAAATAAAGAAGATAAAAAAATTATTAATAATTTTGAACTTTATATGAAAAAAGGAATTGATATTCGGAATTATAAAAAAATGTCTTTTGACGAATGGGAGAAAAAATAATGCCTAAAAAGAAAAAAGTTCAAACACCTGATTGGATATTGGAGGGATTTGATAGCAAGGCTGATTATAATAAAGCAAAAGGTATTGATGATAAAAAGAAAACAGGTGCCCAAGGGCATATACCCAAAGAGGGCACGAGAACTGGCAGGAATGCCCCGAAAGATTTTAATAAAAAATCTTTACAAGGGGCAAAAACCTTTAAGATTAGAGAATGTCCAAAATGTGGCAGCGACGATGTTGGTGTTGTTTTGAGTGGAAGTGATTCAGAGGAAGCGACAAATACAGGGAAAGAATGGGAATGTAGAAAGTGCAAATGGAAAGGAACAGATATTTTGAAAAAAGAATTAAGTGAAGATGAGATGATGAAATACTTAGATGAAAAAGAGGAGGAAGTTGAATAATGGATATAAATACAAAACCAGAAGATACCCTAAACAACCTTAATGTTGTAAAGGGCACAAGCGAAATAAAAAAAGACATTCAAGCAATTGAAGACGAGAAACAAGAATACTTAGAGGAAAATCCAGAAGAATGTTGTGGAGGTTGTGAGAATTGTGATTGTGAAGAAGATGAAGAAGAAGTAGAGGAAGAAAAAGAAGTTGATGTAATTGAAGTTTCTTTTAATGAAGATGAAATTAATGAATGGATTTCAAAGTTAGAAGAGTTAAGAGAGAGTAAAGATAGTGTTCAATTAGAAATTGATGAAGACAATGATTTGAAAATAAATTATAGTGAAGAAAAGGAGGATGAAGAATGAGTGCGAATATAAAATCAGAAGATGAAATGAAGGAAGAAAAAGAACAGGGAATTGTTAATACTGAGATTTCAGGTGAGATGAAAAAGTCGTATCTTGATTATGCAATGAGTGTTATAGTTAGTCGGGCGATTCCGTCGATTGAGGATGGTTTGAAACCTGTTCAGCGTCGTATTTTGTATGCAATGCAACAAATGGGTTTGAAGCCTGGAACACAGACAAAGAAGTCTGCGCGTGTAGTGGGAGATGTTATTGGTAAGTATCATCCGCATGGTGATTCTGCTGTTTATGATGCAATGGTGAGAATGGCACAGGATTTTTCACTTCGTTATCCTCTTGTATTTGGTCAAGGTAATTTTGGTTCTATTGACGGGGACCCTCCTGCTGCAATGCGTTATTGTATTACTGGAGATAGTTTGATTCTTACTGAAAAAGGAATTGTTCCAATAAAAGAAATTTCTAATAAAAAAGAAACAAAGATAAATTTTAAGATCCAATCTTATGATGGCAAGAAAAATACTGCTGTTAAATTTTTTAACTCAGGAAAACATTTGACAAGAAAGATAAAAACTTCTTCTGGTTATGAAATTGAAGGTTCTTATAATCATCCTGTGATGGTTTGGAGGTTGACAGAAAAATTTAAACCAGACATTAAATGGAAACTTTTGGAAGAAATTGAAGAAGGTGATGTTGTTTTAATTAATCGGCAACATAATCTTTTTTCTAATAAATCTTGCGATTTGAAAAAATATTTTCCAAAAAAAGGTTTCAAGAATGATGTTTCTCTTCCTGAAAAAATGGATAATGAACTTGCATTTCTTCTTGGAGCGCTTGTCAGCGAAGGAAGTTTTCATAATAAGCAGATTTTGTTTAATAATAAAGATAAGGTTTTTTATGAAAAAGTTAAATCAATAATTTTATCAAAATTTAAAGGAGTACAAATTTATGAAAGAGATATTAAAGGAAATTGTAAGGAATTAAGTATCTATGAGCAAAAAGTTGTTTTATTTTTGCAAAATATTGGATTAAAAACTGCAAAATCAGATGAAAAAGAAATTCCTTTTTCAGTTTTACTCTCGACGAAAAAAAATTTAAAATATTTTTTAATTGCTTTATTTGAAGGGGATGGAAGTGTGCAGAGAGTCGTTGATAAAAGACACAGAGGAAAAAGTATACAATTGGCTTATGATTCAAAAAGCAAAAAACTAATTAAACAACTTAAAATTGTTCTTCTTAATTTTGGAATAATCTCAAATCTTCCCTATCTTGATAAAAGGAGTAATTGTATGAAGCTCTTTATTTCTTCTTATGTCAATATTAAGAAATTTTCAGAAGAAATCGGATTTTTTTCTGATAGAAAAAATAAAGTTCTGTCTTCGATAAAAAACATAAACTTTAATCGATTAAGTAAAAATGACTTTATTCCTTTTTTGAATGATTACATTCGAGGAAAATATCATAAAGAATTTATTTCTAAAAATAATTTTGATAGGTATAATTCTTTAATTAAAAATTATTCTGCATTTGTTAAAATTATTGATCGAAAAGACAAAGAGATGATTGACTGGATTTTGAAGAATAATTTTTATTTTGACCAGATTGTTGAAATTGAAAATTCTAAAATCAAAAAAGAAGTTTATTCAGTTAAAGTTGATAGTAAATGTCATTCGTTTGTTGCAAATGGTTTTGTGAATCATAACACAGAAGCGCGAATGATGCCGATTGCAATGGAATTGATTTCAGATTTAGATAAAGAGACTGTTAATTTTCTGCCTAATTACGACGGTTCAATGAAAGAGCCAGAGTTGATGCCTGGTAAGTTACCGACGCTGATGCTTAATGGTGCGACTGGTATTGCTGTTGGTATGGCGACGAACATTCCTCCGCATAATTTGACAGAGGTGGCTGATGCAATTATTTCTTATATTAAAAATCCAGAGATTACTTTTGATGAGTTGTTGGGAATTGTAAAAGCTCCTGATTTTCCAACAGGTGGTTCTGTTGCAGGTGATATGAGTGAAATTTACAAGACAGGTCGTGGGAAGTTAATTACTCGGGGTAAAGTTACTAGTGAGACAATTAAGAAAAAAGATGCAATTGTAATTACTGAGATTCCTTATATGTTAAACAAATCTGTTTTGGTTCAGCAGATTGCGGACTTGATACAGAAAAAGAAAATTAAAGATGTTTCTGATTTGCGTGATGAAAGTTCTAAGGGAAAGATTAGAATTGTTATTGAATTAAAGAGGAATGCGAATCCTAAGTTTATTATTAATTCTCTTTACAAGTTTACTCGTTTACAGGATTCTTTTAATGTGAATTTTTTGGCGTTGCATAATGGACAGCCACAGATTATGAACTTGAAAGAAGTTCTTGATGCTTATGTTAGTTATCGGAAAAAAATTGTTACAAAAAGAGCAGAATATGAATTGAGGAAGGCGAAGGAGAGACAGGAGATTGTTGAAGGGTTGCTTATTGCACTTAAGAGTATCGACGCTGTTATTAATTTAATTAAGAAATCTCGAGGAAAAACAGAGGCTCTTGAAGGTTTGATGAAGAATTTTAAACTTAGTAAAAAACAAGCAGAAGCTGTTTTAGAGACAAAATTGCAGCAGTTGACTTCATTAGAAGTTGATAAGTTGAAAAAGGAAGCAGATGAATTGGCAAAGAAGATTAAAGAGCTTGAGAAAATTCTTGGGGACATTAAAGAAGTTTTGAAGATTATTGTTAAGGAAGTTAATGAGTTGAAGAGCAAGTTTGGTGATGCGCGTAAGACAAATGTTTTGAAGTCAATTAAGGAAATTAAAGAGAGGGATTTGGTTCAGAAAAAAGAAGTTGTTGTTACAATTACTGAGAAAGGTTATTGCAAGAGAATGGAGGTTCAGATTTATCATGAGCAAAAGCGTGGAGGTAGAGGAGTTATTGGTAGTGGTCTAGCGACTGGTGATTTTGTAAAGCAGTTGATAACTTGTTCGACGCATGATTATTTGATGTTTTTTACTACAAGAGGAAGAGTGTTGTGGTTGAAGGCGCATGAACTTCCTAATGCAGAAAGATATGGAAAGGGCAAGGCGATTGTTAATATGCTTAATTTAAAGGACGAGAATGTGACAAAGGTCATCTCAATTAATAATTTTGATGATTGTTTGTTTATGGCGACAAAGAAAGGTGTTGTGAAAAGAATTGCTCTCAAACATTTTTCAAAACCTAGGGCATCTGGAATTAAAGCAATTAATTTACCTAATGATGAATCTGATTTCTTGATTGGTGTTGAAATTGTAAAAGCTAAGCAGGAAGTTTTATTGGCCACAAGAAAAGGAAAGGCAATTAAGTTTAATAGCACAGATGTTCGGGAGATGGGCCGGGCTAGTTATGGTGTTACAGGAATTAAGTTAGACACAAGTACCCTAAAGGGCACGAGTGATGAGGTTGTGAGTTTGGAGGTTTTAGATACTGAAGCAATTTTAACAATTACTAGAAATGGTTATGGAAAGAGAACTGCTGTTGAGGATTATAGAAAAACTGCGCGTGCTGGCAAGGGTGTGATTAATTTGAAGGTTTCTGAGAAGACAGGTGAGGTTGTGACAACTATTGCTGTGAATGAGAATGATAATATTATTATTACAACTGCAAAAGGAATTGCTATTAGAACTTCACTAAAGAACATTCGCGTGATGGGTCGGGCAACACAGGGTGTTAGAATTGTGAAACTTCAGCAAGGTGATCATGTTACTGATTTGATAAGAGTTGATAAAGATAATGGTAATGGTGTGGAGTGAGGAGAGGTGTTGGGAGATGAAATAGAAAATTCATTAATTTGTTAGTGGTTACAAAGAAAACTTTTATAAACTTCTTTGATATATAATTTTATGGAAAAAAATTTACATAAAAAATCTTTTTTTCCTGTTAGATATCAGGGCGAGAGAGTACATCCTTCTATTAGAGTTTTAGCAGGAGCAGCAGATTTTGTTTATTCTGTATTTGGAATGGCTGCAATACCTTTAGATGTTATTGGGTTTGTTCGGTCTAAAGCAAGTCCTAATTATCGATTTGATTCTATCTCTAAAGAATGCCTTGGGTATGCACAAGCGTGCGAATACATTACATTAAAAGGCAGGGTTCCAACAGATTCAGATTTAGCAATTATCAATTTAGAAAGAGATTGTGAATAACTTAATTACTACTTTTTCTCTCTGCCTGCGACCTCACCAAATATCTAACTTGTCCTCATCTTTTTCTTTTTCTTTAACATTATCTATAACATTATTTACTCCACCAAATATGTTAAGTCCTGTTTGTTTTTCTTTTGTTGGGGGTTTGCATCCAAATTCAGGGCACATTGTTTTGTATTCACACCATCCACAAAGAATTGATTTTGATGTTGGAAAAATTGATGTAGCTTCTATTTGTTTTATTAATTCAATTATTTCATTTTTTAGGTTTTCAAGTTGTTCATTTGTTCGAGTTGAGCAGATTTTTTGATTGTGTGCTAGGTAGTGCCAAATTAAGCAGACGTTTTTGTCAAAGCCGTATTTTTCTTTTATTGCAATTGAGTAGAGTGCGAGTTGTCTGTCTGTTTCCACTTTTTCTTTTGAAGGTAAGCTGTTTGCTGTTTTATAGTCATGAACTTCGTATTCTTGTTTTTCAGAGTTATAGGCTAATCTATCTATGAATCCTTGAACTTTGTATTCGCTGTTTTCGTCTAATTCAATAACTATTCTTTCTTCTGTTGAGATTGTTCCATCTTCAAATGGTTGGTGTTTTGTATAATAATCAACTAAAAACTGCACCCCTTTATTGAAATAATCTTTTTGTGTTAGTTGTTTTTTTACAATTAAAGTATCCTTAGAATAGCTGTCTTGCCATTTTACTGCATAATAATTTATTACTTCATCAATTGTTGGAAGTTTTTTTTCTTTTACCTGGTTGTAAATCCATTCAAGTGTGTCGTGAACTGCGCTTCCTAGATGTGCTTCAATTGTTTTTTCAATTAATGGTTTTATTTTGTCAATGTATCTAAGCTTGTATCTAAATGGACATTGTTCAAAAGTAGAAAGACGTGAATGAGAATAAATTGAACTCTTTTTTTTCGACATAGGTAAGAAAAAAGAAATATAGTTTTAAATTTTGTTGTGTTTTTATTTTTCAGTAAATATGAGATTAATACTAAGAAAGACAACAATGATATCCTCTTCCACAATCTATAGAATCTGATAAAGAATAATTATTTTTCATACAAAGTTCAGCTCCAACATTGTCTCCTTCACAATATCCTCCCACAGATTCGCAATCTTCTTCGTTCTTTTCAGTTTTATATTCTTCGTCTTTTTCACTTGCTAAAAATGCCCACCATGGTTTTTTAGTCTGAATTGTTTCTCCGCTTTCAGCATCAATCTGTGCTTGAACTTGCATTCTTGTTTTGAATAATCCTAAAAATCTTGCTTGTTTTTTTGCTTGAACTTCATAAGCAGCTCTTGTTTGGCTTCCTTGTCCAACTTCTTTTAATTTAATTGTGCAGCCATTTGATTCATTGCAATTTCTTAGTCTTAATCTCTCAAGAGCTCTTTGTGCTGCAACATCAGGCATTATTTTTACTTCTCTTGTTATATTATTTTGAAATTCTCCATAATATTTTCCATTTGTTAAAGATAATGAAACTTGTGTTGAAGCATTTACCCCTTTTGATTGAATTATCATGTTTCCTGATTTACCTGCTTGAACAATCAATTCTTTTCCTTCTGAATTGTGGCATGTTGTTGTTCCTCCAAAACAAGCACATCTTTCAGGACAATTTTCTATTGAAAGATTTGCTTGTATTCTTTTTCTTATTGTTTGAGTTTCTTGGTTTTGAATTTCCTGACTTTTACACTCACTTTCTTCAACTTTAACAGGACAACTTCCAGCACAACTCACGGAATTTTCAATTCCACAATTTTCACTTTCACTTCTAAAATAATAATATTCTCCAGTTGATTCATCAAATCCTTTGCAACAAAAATTATTTTCTTCTTGAATCTGCGAACCATTTAAACTTCCCCTCGCACTTTCTTCAATTCCTGCTGCAGAAATATAACCTATTAAAAATAAAGATAAAAATGTAATCACCA
>CAZWYG010000004.1:0-14738 GCA_964638105.1 Candidatus Woesearchaeota archaeon | reverse complement strand
TCAGGGCTTGTTGGACTTTTATATAAACCGTGACTTACACCTCCGCGCAACAAATCATCTTTAAATGTTCTTACTTTCTTTTCTGACATAAAAACACACAATATCTCTTCTTTAAATTAATTTATATTCTATTAGAAATAATTTAGAAATTAATAATTATCATAGCTATCCCTAAGATAATGTGAAGAAATATAGATTATTACTAAACTTACGATTGTTATAAAAATTGATGTGAAAATACTAGAAGTGTTTGAATTTTTGAAATGAAGGAAAAAATTGATTATTGATTGAGAAATATCAAAGATTGTTTCTCTCCATGTGAAAGCTATTGTGAATCCAAATGTAAATGTTACTAGCATTCTTAATTGTCTTTTGAATTCCCTTTTGAATCTCTTTCCAATACTAAAAAAACTTTTCACCTTTCTTTTCATAAAAGAAAGAGTTGATGATAATTTTTATAATTTTCGTAGGTTATGTGTTTGTTTAAACAAAGTTTGGGTTTTTTTACTTATTCTCAGCGAGATAATTTTATGATCTGTTAAACAGTTGTTTGGGGTGTTTTTGGCTGTTTAAACAGGGTGTTTTCGAGATATTTTATATTAAAAAGCCAAAAACAACAACAATTTTATCTGTTTTTTATGAGAAAATGCCTTTATTTTTCTTTATTGAAAAATAAATTTTGTCGACGTAAACAAAAAGTATTTAAAGTTAATTTATTAGAATTATAATATGTTTGGATTTTTTTCGAGAAAAAAAGAGGTTGAACAAGTAAAAGAAGATACTAGAAAAGGTTTTGATTCTGTAAAAAAGGATATTGATTCAATAGGTGTTTGGATTAAACACTTAGATTCCGAAAAAAATAACCACAAAAAAGAAATAGAAGAGGTAAAAGATATTTTATCGACGATTAAAGAAGATTTAGAAGAGGTTAAAAATTTAGTTGTTTTAACAGATAGCATCAAGTTTAAACAAACACCCAAACAGGTGTTGAAGAAACAAACAGGTGTTTATGATGTTCAAACAGGTGTTCAAACAGGTGTTCAAACACCAAATTTAGAGATATTTTCTTCAAGTGAAAGAACAATTATATGGGTTTTGATAAATACTGATATGAACCTTAGTTATGATGATATTGCAAAAATAACAAATAAACAAAAATCAACTATTAGAGGTCAAATAAACTCAATAAAGAAAAAAGCAGACATAATTAGGGAAAAAATCGAGACAAATGGCAAAAAGAGGGTGTTTATTCCTGAAAAAATCAAAGAAAAGATGTTAAAAAAACGAAAAGTGAGAGTTAATAAATGAAAAAATGTTAAAAAATAGGGCTAAATGGCAATAAATTATGTGCTAAGATCAAAAAAGTGAGAGTAATGTTAAAAAAATTGAATTAAAGACCAAATAAAACTAAAAAATGAGGTAAAATATGGAAAATAGCATAAAAGATCATTAAAAGGGGTAAATAAAAAGGATAAAGAGGGTTTAAAGAAAAAGGGATAAAAAATAGATTGATAGTTAATCGTTTAAACGATTAAATTAATTATATTTCTCTTAATTGTAAAATAGCAGAAAGAGTAGCAATTTTCTTTAAAGATTCGGATATTTTGAGATGAATTTTTTTGTTGTTCATTTTTATTTTATCGACGGGAATTCCTTTTTGAATTAAACGACCAACATAATCTCTAATTGAGCTTTCTGTTAATTTTAATTGCTCTGAGAGTATTTTGTAATCTGCAAAACCCAATTTCTCATCTAATTGATATATTTTAGAGAAAATTAATATTTCTTGCTTAGTAAGTCGTCTGAATTTAAGACGTATTTCTTTTTTTATATCATCAAGTGAATCAAGAATATTTGTTACTTTTCCCATAGAATCATTATTTTCTATAAATTCTACTTTTTTGTCTGTCTGTCGGTTTGTCTGTCTGTCTGTCGAAACCCCTTCATTTCCTTTGGAAATGTGTAAATTTTGTATATTTAAGGGCTTAAAATGAGTGTCTTGTGTCGAAGTTTTTGTTATTTGTGTCGAAGAACTAGGTTTTATCTGTCGAAATTTTGATTTATTTTTTTCTACTATATTTTTTAATAAATTAGCAAATTCTAGTAATTGTGCTTCATTTTTTTCTAAATTCTTTTTCAAGAAATTAATCTCTTTACGCATCAAAGAAATCTCTTTTTTAAAAATTTCAAAAATAATTTTTGATTCATTCATAGAATAATAAATATTTGAGCTATAAAAAATTAATTATGATTAAAAAGATTTGTTTGTTTATTATTATAAATATTGTAAACAGAAGGATTTAACTTCCATTTACTGCGTTTAAGATATGTTATTCCTTTTGGATTTTTTTTAATTTCAATTACTAAATTTTTTTTCTTTAATCTAAAAAGAAGTTTTTTTGTGAATTCTTCGTCACGGGCAATTTCTTTTGCTACTTCTATAGTAAAGAGAATTTTTGGAGAAACAGAATAAAGTAAAAAAAGAATTTGTTCACATATTTTATCTTTTTTTTCTTCAGAAATTTTCATTAAATATAAAGGAAATTGTTTTTAAAAAATTATTCTTCTTTTTTATCTTTAAGAATTGGCATAGGTAAATGTAAAGGTAAATTCATTTCTTCTTCAAATTGGAAGGCTTTTAGATTGCATTTCCTAAAAATAATATTAAAAATAACTTCTTTAAAATTAGGTAAAATTATTTTGTCTTTCTATTTATTCAAAATATCTTGAGATTCGTTTGAATCTATTGTTAAAAGAACATTTCCTTCAAAAGCAAGTTCTGCTATATTTGGTGAATAATCTATCATATAATGAAAATTAATTGCTAAAAGAGATTCTTTTGTGTTAATAAAATCTGATTTTGTTTCTGAAATATTTAATATATTGATATTAGTATTTATTTTGTATCCTTTTTTTAGATTAGATTTTCTTGAGATATTTATTTTATTAAAATTAAAACCCATTAATTTCATAAAATTACAAAAAGAAATTGTTTTTAAATTTTTGTGTGTTTATTGTTAAAATTAGATTAATTAATAATCATTAGAATTAAATTAGATCTTCTTCTGATATGATTACAAAATCACCTATTGCGATTATTGCATTATAAGGGATTAAAAGTTCATTTGAATTTGTTCTTTCAAGATTAAGGTTTTTTGTATAAGGTGTTGAATCTTTAATTAATAAATTGATTAATTCGCCTGATTTGGTCTCAAAAGTTATATCTTTAACAAAACCTAACCTTTTACCTTCTTTTGTTACAACCATTTTCCCAAGAATTTTATTAAAGAATATCTTGTTTCCTTGCATAATGAATTCAAAGATAAATTATTTATAAAGATTTCTATAAAAAATCCCTATATTTTGTAAAGCTGTTTTAGAAGGTTTATTGATATTTTGAAAATAGAAAAATTAAGAAATATTAAATAATTATATTAAATAATTAAATAAATATAGAATAGAGTCACCCTATGGTTTCGTATAGAAACTTTTAAAAAAGAAATGTTGTTTTATTTATTTATATTATTTATTTAAAAAAATTTATATTATATAGTATATAGATTAACAATATTTTATATTATATATTAATTAAATCATAAATAATTTATAATTTATTCATTTTCAAGATAATAATTTTTTATTTTCTTTTTCTCCAAAAAATAACTTTTATATCTAAGAATCTTTTCTTTTTCTTTAAAATAATTTTTTATTTATTTTTATAAAAATAAGAATAATAAAAAATTGTATTTAGAAAAAACTATTTTCCAAAGGAAATGTTGGTGTATCAATTTTTCAATGACACTAATCATTTTTATAATAAATGTATTTTTTATCGTCATAATATTTTAATACTCTTTTATTTTCCATACGAAATAAGAGTGGGTGTGTATAAAATGACTTTAGAATTAGATAATATTTTTGAATCTTTTGAAAAAAATTGTATTTTCAAAGACAAGTCTGCATTACAAATAAATTTTCAACCAGATGTTATTCTTTTTAGAGATGAGCAGATTAAACAAGCTGCATTGATTTTGGCTCCTGCTATTCGTGGTGAGAGGCCAAGTAATCTTTTTTTATATGGTAAAACTGGAACAGGAAAGACTCTTTCAATTCAATCAATTAAAGAAGAACTTCTTAAGAGAGTTAAACAAGATGCTGATTTCAAATTAAGGATAGAATATCTTAATTGCAAATTAAAGAAGATTTCTGATACTGAATATCGGATTTTGGCTGAGCTGATTAAGAAACTTGGGGGTGAGGTTCCTGCGACAGGTTTGCCTACACAATCTGTTTATAATAAATTTATTGAATTAGTTGATAATGAGAAGCAATTAGTTATTTTGATTTTTGATGAAGTTGATCAGACTGTTAGAAAAATTTCAAATGATTTTTTGTATAATTTGACACGATTGAATTCAGAACTTTCTAAGACTCAACTTTGTGTTGTTGGAATTAGTAATGATTTGACTTTTTTAGATGAACTTGATCCGCGTGTGCGTAGTTCACTTTCTGAAGAAGAAATTGTTTTTCAACCATATAATGCTCTTCAATTACAGGAAATTTTGAAAATGCGTTCTGAGCTTGCATTTAAGGAAAATGTGGTTTCTGAAGGAGTTATTGCAAAGTGTGCTGCATTTGCTGCTAGAGAGCACGGAGATGCGCGTAGAGCATTAGATTTATTGAGAATTGCAGGTGAACTTGCTGAAAGAGATAAATCTAATAAATTATTATTAAAATATATTGACGAAGCAAATAGTAAAATAGAGAAAGATAAAATTCTTGATATTGTTGTTTCAGAGCCAAAGCAATTTCAGCTTGTTCTTTATTCAATTATTAAGTTGCTTGAAAAGAATAAAGGAGAACCTGTTTTTACTGGTGATATTTATAATCATTATCAAAATTTATGTAAAAAATTTCGTACAGAGATTTTGACTCAAAGGCGAATTGGGGATATGGTTCAGGAATTTGATATGCTTGGAATTATCAATGTTCGTGTCATTTCTAAAGGTCGAGGAGGGAGGATGAGGGAGATTAAAATGGCAATTGCAAAGGATATACTTGATAAAGTTATTAAAATTTTGGAGGATTCATTTAATTTCAAATGAAAATAAATTTTAAAGGATATTTTAATGACAAATGAAGTTTTGGATTTTTGTTTAAAGAAAGGTTTTTTAGTTGATAATGAAGCTTTGAATTTGTTTAAAGGGGATGATCCTGAATCTGTAAAAATTATTATTAATAAAATTGGAGAGTATACTCAGAAGAAATTGCTTACAAAGAATTTGATTGAAAATAATAAAGAGATTGTTGGGAAATTTGTTTCTGATTTGCCTATTGAAAAGCAAGAAAAATTAGAGAGTTTGAAAATTAAATTAGGTTTAAGTATTGAAATAAGCAAAAAAGAAGTTATAACTAATAATAAGGAAGTTGAATTTCAAAGAAATAATTCTGAAGAAATTTTTGTTGAAACTGATTTTGTTAATGATATTGTTTCTAAGAAATTAGAGGTGAGTGATTTTGTTAATTATTTTAGAAGTAGGTTTAATGAAATGAAGGGCTTTTTGATTGAGCATTCTGAGTTGAAGAATTTAACATCAATAAGTAAGTTGGCGAATAGTTCAAATGTTTCTATTATTGGAATTGTTTATGGAATGCGAAAGACAAAAAATAATAATATTCTTTTAGAAGTTGAGGATTTGACTGGGAGGGTTAATGTTTTAATAAATAAAGATAGAAAAGAGTTGATTGAGAAAGTAGAGGAACTTGCTGTTGATTCTGTTGTTGGTTTTATGGGTTCTGGAAATCGCGAGATTTTTTTTGCAAGAGATGTTGTTTTTCCTGATATTATTTTACCTGAGAGAAAAAGAGCAATGCAAGAAGAATATGTTGCTTTTATTGGAGATTTGCATTTTGGAAGTAAGCTTTTTTTGAGAGAGCAGTTTTTGAAATTTATTGATTATTTGAATGGGAAAATTCCTAATACTCCTGAAGTTAGTAAAATTAAATATCTTTTTCTTGTTGGAGATATTGTTACTGGTGTTGGTGTTTATCCAAATCAAGAGTATGATTTGATTATTAAAGATTTAGAAGAGCAGTTTTTTCAACTTGCAGAGTTGCTTGGAAAGATTCGCAAAGATATTAAAATTATTATTTCACCTGGTAATCATGATGGTGTTCGTTTAATGGAACCTCAACCTGTTTTAGATGAAAAGTTTGCTTGGCCTTTGTATGAACTTCCAAATGTTGTGATGACTGGCAATCCTGCTTATGTTAATGTTGGTAAGAAAAAAAATTTTCCTGGTTTTGATATTTTGACTTATCATGGTTGTTCTTATCCTTATTTTGCAAATACTGTTACAAGGCTTTTAGTTAACAAAGCAATGAATTCACCTGAAGAGATTATTAAGTATTTGTTGAAACATAGGCATCTTGCACCAACACATTCGTCTTGGCAGTATGCTCCACTTGAAAAAGATGCCCATATTATTCGAAAAATTCCTGATATTATTATTAGTGCCCACACACACAAGAGTGCTGTTTCTTATTATAACAATGTTTTAGTTGTTTCAACTTCATGTTGGGAGGCAATGACTCCTTATCAAGAAAAATTTGGCAACACTCCAGATCACTGCAAGGTGCCTATTTTTAATTTGAAAACACGGGCTGTGAAAATTCTGGATTTTGAGAATAAGGAAGAAGCTGAAAAAGTTGTTGTTGAGAATTAATATTTTTTATTATCTAAATTGATATAAATGAAGGATTTATTTTTAGAAAATGGAGAAGGAAAAATTAAAAATAGGAATTGATCTTGATGAAGTTTTAGTGCATACTGCTCCTGCAATCATTGATTTTGTTAATAAAAAAGAAGGAACAACTTTTAAAGTCGAAGATGCAAAGGAATTCGAGCTTTGGAAACTTTTTAGTTGTTCACAAGAAGAAGGAATAAAAAAAGTTTATGATTTTTTCTCTTCAGATTTTTTTTTAGATTTAATGCCTCTTGAAAACTCTGTTGAATCAATTAATTTTTTGTATGACGTTTTTGACTTAATTGTTATAACTTCTAGAGATGATAAAATCAAAATTCAAACTTTGGATTTTATTGATAAATATTTTAATAATCAATTCAAGGAAATTTTCTTTACTAACCAATTTTCTGGAGAGGGTGTTGTCAAAACAAAAGCGCAAATTTGTAAAGAATTAGGGATTGGAATTTTAATTGAAGATAGAAGAAAGTATGCTATTGAATGTGCTGAAAAAGGGATTAAAGTTTTTTTAATGGATAAACCATGGAATTCAAATTGCGAGCATGAAAATATAATTCGTGTTAAAAATTGGAATGAGATTATGGAGAAATTAAATCAAGAGGTTGAAAATTAATGGCTTCAGAGAAAAGTAAAATTAAAAATTTTTCATGTTTTCCTCATAAATAAGATGTTATCGGAAAAAACAAAAAAATATTTTGATAATTTTGATAAAGAAGTTCATAAAGTTTATGATATGGCTGGAATTGCAAAGGCGACTGGGCTTGACCCTGTTGATAAGGTTGAGGTTCCGCTTGCTAAAACAATGGCTCAGAAATGTGTTGAGTTGATTGCTACTATTTATCCACAAATGAGTGGTTGTGGAATTGATGCCCGTATTTTAGAATTAGAAGAAGAATATGGTAAGCTTGATCCAACTGTTGTTTTTAGAATTGCAGAGGAAGTTGCAAAGCAGAAATTTTGTAAGTTTGAAAGTTTGTTACAGGCTATTGATGCAGGAATTCGTCTGGGTTTTGCTTATCAGACAATTG
Source organism: Candidatus Woesearchaeota archaeon (assembly GCA_964638105.1). Taxonomy (GTDB): domain Archaea; phylum Nanobdellota; class Nanobdellia; order Pacearchaeales; family GW2011-AR1; genus ARS1301. The sequence continues at coordinate 6,946 of CAZWYG010000004.1, read as the reverse complement.
GAGTTGTGGCTTCGCCTATTGAAGGTTATACTGAATTAAAATTAGGCAAGACAAGAGAAGGTAAGGAATATTTCAAGGTTTATTTTTCAGGGCCAATAAGAAGTGCAGGAACGACTGCTAGTTGTGTTGTTTTAATGTTAATTGATTATCTTCGCGAGCTTTTTGGATTTGCAAAATATGACCCGAATGAGGAAGAAGTAAAAAGATATGCAACAGAGAATACTGATTATCATGAAAGAATTACTAATTTGCAGTATTTTCCTTTGGAAGAAGAGATGCTTTTTTTAGCAAAGCACTTGCCGATTCAGGTTGATGGTGAGCCTACTGCTCAGTTAGAGGTTTCTAATTATAAGAATTTGGAGAGGGTTGGAACTAATTTTATTCGTGGTGGAATGTGTTTGATTTTTTCAGAAGGATTGGCGCAAAAAGCTGCAAAGGGTTTTCGTCTTTATAATAAAGCAAAGAGTGATGGGGTTAAAATGACTGGTTTTGATTGGATTAAGGATTATTTGGAATTGCATGAGAAATTAACAAGTGGAAAAGCAAAGAAGTCTAGTGATGGTGTTCCTGTTTATATTAAGGACTTGGTTGCAGGTCGTCCTGTGTTTGGGCATCCTGGCAGGTCTGGTGCTTTTAGATTTAGATATGGCAGAGGAAGAACTTCTGGTTTTTCAGCAGCTTCATTGCATCCAGCAACAATGGCGATTATGGATGATTTTATTGCAGATGGAACTCAGTTGAAAATTGAGAAACCAACCAAAGGATGTATTACTACAAGTTGTGATTCTATTGATGGGCCGATTGTTAAGTTGAATGATGGTAGTGTTAAAAAAATTAATACGCGTGATGAAGCAAGGAAAATTTATTCTAATGTCGAAGAGGTAATTTATGCAGGAGATATCTTGTTCCCTTTTAGTGATGTATTGAATAGAAATGCAAAATTAATTACTCCAGGGTATGTTGAAGAGTGGTGGAATTTGGATTTAGAAAAAGCAGGAAGCAAAGTTAAGAATTTTTATGAAGTTCATTTTGAAGAAGCAATTGAATTAAGTAAAAAGTTTAGTATTCCTTTACATCCAAATTATATTTTTTACTGGACACAAATTTCAAAAGAGCAATTTTTAGAATTTCTAAATTGGTTACATTCTTCAATTATTCGGGGAGAAAAAATAATTTTTCCATTCAATAAAACAGAAAAAGAGAAATTTGAAATTGGAAAACGAGCGTTGGAATTGTTGGGTGTGGAGCATGAAGTAACAACTGAAAATGTTGTTTTGTCAAAGAAAAATAGTAAAATTCTTTTTTTGAATCTTGGTTTTGAATTAAAATTCTTAAATCAAGAAGAGAAATTTGTGAAAGAAATTTTTGATGTTGAAACGTTTGATTTGGAGAAACTTGTTTTAGAAATTGTAAATGAATTTTGTGAGTTTAAAATTAAAGACAAAGCAGGGGAATTTATTGGTTCTAGAATGGGGCGTCCTGAAAAAGCAAAATTGAGAAAGTTAACTGGAAGTCCGAATGTTTTGTTTCCTGTTGGAAATGAAGGTGGAAGGCTTCGAAGTTTTCAAGCAGCTTGTGAAGTTGGTAAGGTTAGAAGTGCTTTTCCAATTTATTATTGCAAGAAATGTAGTAAAGAAACAATTTATCGTCGGTGTGAGATTTGCAATGAAAAGTGTGAGAAGAGGTTTTGCGATTTTCGTACAAAAGAAAGATTTGAAAAAGAGAAAGAAGGCGCAGTTCCTTATTGCAATATGAATCTTGATATTAATCACTATTTTAACAAAGCTGTTGAATATTTGGGAGTGACTAGAAATGATGTCCCTCTTTTAATTAAAGGTATTCGTGGAACGTCGTCAAAAGGTCATATGATGGAAAATTTGGGAAAGGGGATTTTGAGAGCAAAGTATGGTTTGCAGGTTAACAAAGACGGAACAATTCGTATTGATGGAACAGAAGCTCCGATTGTTTGTTTTAAGCCAAGTGAAGTTTCAGTTAGTGTTGAAAAGTTGAAATCTTTAGGTTATGATAAGGATATTTATGGAAAAGAATTAGTTGAGGAAAACCAAATATTAAATTTAATGCCTCATGATGTTTTGCTTCCTTGTTGTTCTGAATCTGGAGATGAAAAAGCAGACGAGGTTTTTATGAAGGTTTGCAGTTTTATTGATGAAGAGTTAGAAAGATTTTACAAAAAATCTAAGTTTCATAATGTTAAAACGCGCGAGGATTTAGTTGGGCAATTGGGTGTTTTTATGGCGCCTCATAATTGTGCAGGAGTTGTTTGTCGTTTTATTGGATTTACAAAAACACAGTGTCTTTATGCAAGCCCTTATATGCATGCGGCAGTTCGTAGAGATTGTTTTAGTTATGATACTTATATTCCTATTAAAAATAAGGGGATTTGGAAGATTTCTAAAATTGGAGAATTAGTTGAAAAATTGAATCCTGAAAAAGTTATTGATTCATTTGGAACTAAAGAGAAAAAGGTTGATGGTTTTGAGACAATTGGTTTGGATAAATTTATTAAGAAGGTTAATGTAAATAATTTTACAAAACATCAAAAAAGAAAAATATTTGAAATCAAAACAGCTTTGGGAAAAAAGATTAAGGTTACTGAAAATCATAAGTTTTTTGTTGGGGATAAAATTAAGTCTGCATCTAATCTGAAAATTGGAGATAAACTTCCTTTACCTTTGAAAATAAATATTTCTTCAAAAAAATTAGAAAAAATCAATCTTGCCGAGTTCTTAAAAGATGAAAATTTAATGATAAGAAAAATTCGTGGAATTATTGGGAGTATTTCTGAAAAAGAGAAGGACTTTATTTTAAATAAATTGAAAATTTCAAAAAAGCAATTTATGAATTTTAAGTTAAGAGATAGTTTTCCTGTTGAATTTATTTTGAATTTGAATGAGAAAGTTAAGAAAGAAATTTTTGAAAAGGGAAGAATTGCCGTCAAAAGAGATAATGTCGAAGTTCCTATTATTATTAATCTAGATAAAGAGCTTCTTGAGGTTATTGGATTATATGTTGCAGAAGGTTATTCAAGAACTATTGTTGGCAAAAAAGGATTGAGTCAAGTTTATATCTCTTCAAATGACAATGTTATTCGCAAGTTTGTGAAAAATGTTATAGGAGAAAATTTTGGTCTGAAACCGAGTGAAAATAAAAAAGATAGAGTAACCTTTTCTTCAAAGATTTTGAATTTGTTTTTCACAAAAATTTTAGAATGTGGCAGTAGTGCTCGGGAAAAAAGAATTCCTGCTCTTTTTTTGGATTTAGAATTAAAGAAACTTGCGTGTGTCTTGAGAGGATATTTTGAGGGTGACGGAAGTGTTTCAAATTCAGACAGACGTGTTTGCTGTGATAGTGTTTCCGAAGGGTTGCTTTATGATCTGGAATTTTGTCTTGCAAGGTTTGGAATTTTTTCAAAGAGATATGAATATGAGAAATTCCCAGGTCCAAAGCTTTGTGATTTTTATATTAGGAAAAAAAGGGATATTCCAAAATTTAGAATTACAAAATTAATTATTGGCTCTGATTTTGTTAAAAAGTTTGGGAAAATTGGTTTTTTATCAAAAAGGAAAAAAGATATTTTAAATTATCATTTAGGAAAAAAGAATTTTCTAGGAATGAGAATCATTAAAGATGAGGGTTTTGTTTATGATCCTATTGTTTCAATTGAGGCTTTGGAAGAAGAAAAAAGTTATTGTTTAAATGTTTCGAGTGAAAATCATCTTGTTCTTGCGAATTCAATTATTAGCAAGCAGTGTGATGGTGATGAGGCTGCTTTGATGTTGCTGTCTGATGTTTTATTGAATTTTTCAAAGAAGTTTTTGCCTGCTCATCGAGGAGGAACACAGGATGCTCCGCTTGTTTTGAATGCACATATTGATGCAGGAGAAGTTGATGATCAGATTTTGGATTTTGAGATTACAAATGGTTATCCTCTTGAGCTTTATGAAAAAGCAGAACAGAAATTACATTCTTCAGAGGTTAAAGGGATTGAGATTGTTAAGAGTGTTTTGAAAAAGGGAAGTGACCCTTTTGTTAATTTGGGTTTTACTCATGATACTATTGATATCAATAAAGGTGTTCTTTGTTCTTCTTACAAAATTTTGCCGACGATGCAGGAGAAAGTTGATTCTCAAATGGCTTTGGTTGAGAAACTTCGGTGTGTTGATGAAGCAGATGTTGCGAGGTTGATGATTGATAGGCATTTTTTGAGGGATATTCGTGGTAATTTGAGGAAGTTTTCAATGCAGGGTTTTAGATGTGTTGCGTGCAATGAGATTATGAGGCGGCCGCCTTTGAGTGGTGTTTGTCCAAAATGTGGAGGGAAGATTATTTTCACAATTCATGAAGGAGGGATAAAGAAATATCTTGAGATTGCAATTACTCTTGCTAAAAAATATAATTTGTCTTCTTATATGCAGCAAAATCTTGATTTGGTTAAAAGATATATTGATTCAATTTTTGGAAAGGAGTTGGAAAAGCAACAATCTCTTAGTGATTTTTTTTGAGATTGTTCCATTCGTCCGTCCAAGCGTGGCCGAACGAAAGCAAGAGGCGCTTGAGAGATGGTTCTGAGAAGTCAAAAATTAATTAAATACAAAAACCATTTACTTTTATGCCATACGTTAAAAAAAGAATAAAGATTCCTGGGCATTATAAGATTATTAATGGAAAAAGAAGGTGGGTTAAAGATTACACAAAGGAGATAAGAATATGGATTCCGCCAAGAAAAAAGAGATATTAGGTTGTTTTATTGATTCGAATGTTGTAATTGATTATCTCTTTTTTAGAAAATCTCTGAATGCATTAAAAAAGGATGTAGAAAAAGAGAATTTTCTTTCATTAAGGAGAAAAGATAATTTTAAGGCGTATAAATCTTATTCTTTTATGAAATCTCTTGGAGAGAAAGGTAGCACTAAATATAATTTTTATATATCTGATTATGTTCTTGCAGAAGTTTTACTTTCTTTGATTAATGCTTATGCGGTGAAGCTAATGAACAAGAGACATATTCATATTAGTTATTGGAATAAAGAGAAACATTCTATAATTAAGAATCTTCCTGAGGAGGAATATATTGAAGCTACTGAGGATTTTGAAACTTTTAAGGAGGTTTTTATCAATAGTGGGATTATCGGAGTTCATAATAATTTGGAGTTGGATAGAGTCCCTTCACTTCTTTTTTATGGTTTTCATCTTCAAGATGCCTTTTTGTTTTGTCAAGCAGAAGATGCTAATTGCAAATATTTTCTTACTAAAGATCAGGATTTAATTGATTCTTTGAAAAAGAGAGTTGGTCTGGATGCAAAGACAATTCCTTTATCAATTGTAAATTTTAAATTTTAAATGAGAGTTCTTAGTAACTATTAAATAATCTTTCTTCTTATTTTTTTATGAAAAAAGGGGTAAAGAATTTTTTGAAAAGTGATTTGTTTTTAATTTTGATTTTATTTGTTGTTGTTCTGGTTCTTTATTTTCCTTCGTTAAATGGGAAGTTGTTTTTTGATGATGAATATTTTATTGTTAGAAATTCTTATGTTCAGAATTTTAATGTTATTGATATTTTTTCAACACAAAGTTATGCAGGTGCTGGTCAGGCAGGGTCGTTTTATCGCCCAATGGAGTTATTATCTTATTCAATTATTTATTCAATTTTTTCAATTAATCCAATTCCTTATCATCTTTTATGTGTTTTAATGCATTTTGGAGCTGGGGTTTTTTTGTTTTTTTTAATTCGGGATTTTAAAATTTCAAGGTTAATTGCATTTTTTTCAACATTACTTTTTTTAATTTCTCCAATAAATACTCAGGCAGTTAGTTATGTTTCTGGATTAGGTGATCCATTAGGGCTTTTCTTTTTGCTTCTTGGTTTTTTGATTTATAGAAAGAGAAATTATTTTGAAAATAGTTATTGGGCTTATGTTTTGTTTTTTGTTTGTATGATCTTTTCACTTTTATCAAAAGAAAGATCTGTTGTTTTTTTATTATTGTTTTTATTAATGGAGATTTGTTTTTCATCTAATAAAATTAATTTCAAGAATGTGTTTAAGAGAGAAAAATGGTTGATTTTTATTTCAGTTCTAATTATGTTTATTTATTTTTTAATTTTGAAATTTGGAATTGGTGCCTTATCTTCAGGATTTTCAATTTTTGGAGAAGGATATGATTCTTTGTATGTTAGAATATTAACTTTTTTTCATTCGATTTTTGAGTATTTTGTTTTGATATTTTTTCCAGTTAATTTGTATTCAGAAAAACCTTTTACAATTTTTACTAGTATTTTTAATTTGCAAGTTATTTTAGGTTTAGTAATTCTTCTTGGAATTTTGTTTTTTTCTTTTTACAAAACAAAGTATCAAAAAGTTATTTTGTTTTCTGGATTTTGGTTTTTTATTTCTCTTGCTCCAAGCTCAGGAATTTTACCTCTTTCATATACTTTGAAAGAACACTGGATTTATTACAGTATGATTGGTTTTTGTTTTGGATTTACTTATTTGTTTTTTAAAATTATTAAGAACAAGAAACTTGCAATTTCAATATTTGTTATAATTTGTTTGATTCTTTGTCCAATTACTTTTGCGCGTAATGCTGATTGGGGAAATGCAAAGGCTTTTTTTGAAAATGAGTTGAAGTATAATCCTAATTCAGAGAATGCAATTGCGAATCTTGGTTATGAATATTATCTTGAAGGGGATATTGATTCAGCGATTGAGCTTTATTCTCGTGGTGTTAATTTGACAACGACAAAGCAGCTTGCAATGATGAATTATAATTTAGGTTATATGTATTATCTTAAGGGTGATGTTGATAAGGCGATTCCATTTTACAATAAAGCTCTTGAGTTTGATTCGAATTATCTTTATGCTCTTGCAGAACTTTCAAAATATTATTATTCGCAAAATGATACTGAAAATTTTAATGAGGTTTATTC
>CAZWYG010000003.1:12480-15023 GCA_964638105.1 Candidatus Woesearchaeota archaeon | reverse complement strand
CAACTTCAATTCTAAAAGTTTTAGTCACTTCCTCATCAACACCCAAATTCCCAATATCCCATTCTTCATCACCCACAACATCAAAAGGATTCTCGTCATTGATTTCAAAATAAACACCTGACTTGTTCTCATTATCAACATTAGTAATTGTGACCTCCAAAGTAAAAGTCTCTCCTTCTTCTGCACCACTATAAGAATAATCAATATCATAATTCCCAACAGAAAGCGAACTATCAATTGCAATTACATTTGACAAACTCAAAACTAAGAAAGTCAATGCAAATATTGTTATTATTTTATTCTTCATCTTATTTAACTCAACATTTATTTTTTGTTTTAACATTTTATTTTTTTAACCTCGCGCTTTAGCGCGAATCGTCTCAAGAAAAATCTTGAGGTTTTTCACCTCAATTATTCTTCACTCCTTTATTATTTAAAGTTTTTTGTTTTTTACTCCTCTCAAAGACAATCATCAATCCTGCAACTAAACTTATAGCAACAAACATTGAAGCAGTTATTGCAATACTCATTGTGTTCCCCAAGTCAGCCATTAATCTCAAGTCACCTGCACTCATTGCCCTAAACCCAATCAACGCAGCAATCACAGTAATAACCATTGGATAAAGCGTGTACTTCAAAGTATCCCTCATTGCAGTCTTCTTGTCCTTGCTCTCAAGCTCTTGCCTAAACCTCATTGAAATCTGAATTCCAAAATCAATCCCAATTCCAATGGTCATTGAAATCACAGAAGAAATTATACTGTTAAAAGGAATCTGCAAAAAACCAATCAAACCCATTATCCAAAAAATCGCAACAACAACAGTAACCAACGGTAAAATCGTATACTTTATTGAACGAGAAATCAAAAACAAAAAGATAATAATCAAAATAAAAGCAATCATCGCAGTCTTAGAAGAATCAGGCCCAACAATTTTATTAACCTCGTAATTAACAACATTACCTCCCATTGCCCGAACATCAATTCCAACAACAGGTTCACTATTATCAATTGCTTCATAAAATTGCCTAATAATCTCATCTGAATTACTCTCAAAATTATTAAAATTAACTTTAATCAACATTGAATCATAACTCGAACTAATCAAATCACTAGAAGAAATCTTATTCATAATCTCCTTTTGCTCTGAAAGCGTCAAAGGTATTCTTCCGAAATTCGCTTCCTTTTCCCTAAATGAAATACTCTCAACACTCTCAACATAAGAAAGATACTGCAACTTCTGCGACAACAAATCAACATACGAAATTATTCTCGGGTCCCTTATATCCTCTGGCTCATTTGAATTCAAATAACTAGGATCAAGCTGAATATAAACCAACAAACCAGAAGTAGAACCAAAAGCATTTTCCATTTTCTCAAAAGCAACAAGTTCAGGCATGTCCGAAGGTAAAACAGTATCAAAATCAATCTCTTGTGATTTAATCTGGTTTATTCCAACAAATAAAATCCCAGTAATAATCAATGCAATTATAATAATCCAAACAGGTTTCTCAGAAACAATTTTCCCATACTTCTCAAAACCTTTCAAATAAAATGGTTCTTTATCTTTCTTCTTTATTTTCTTTTTCTTTGATAACTTCTCAGAAATAATTATTGTCAAGGGACCAATAACTAAAACTGAAGTTAAAATAAAAGCAATTCCCATTCCCAAGACAAAACCTAAATCTGAAAGAACTGGAAAACTAGACAAGGACAATGCAAAAAAACCAATCATTGTTGTTGCACCTGAACTAAAAGTACTAGCACCTGTTGTAGAAACCGCATTCTTAATCGAATCATCAGTTTTATTTTTATCCCTCTCTTCTTCATATCTTGAATTCAAAAATATAGAATACTCAACACCCAATCCAAGAAGCATGGAACCAATTGCAGCAGTTGCAACAGTAACAGGAATTGAGAACCAACCCATCCCACCAATTGTCCAACCAACTCCAATCAGAACAGGCAAAATAATTACAAAAGCTCGCTTAAAAGATAATTTCAAAATCAACAATAAAAGATAAATCGTAATCGCTGCAATAATAAGAGTAAAAATTCCATCATTAATTATAAAATCAAATAACCGACTTCCCAAGGCAGGCTCGCCAGTAATAGTAACCTTAATTCCTCCGGGCTTTGAAGAACTCGCAAGTATATCCTCAATCTCACTATTCAATTGCTTTACCTTATCTGCATCAGCACCAACATCTGCACTTATAATAATAGGAGTCAAACTATAAGAGTCATCAAAGAAATTTGCAGAATTTGGAATTTGTTCAAAAACAGATTTTATAACTTCAATGTCCTCAGGAACAACTTGGGAAAATGCAAGTCCTGCACTAAAAACAGATTCAACCTTTGACTCCTTTTCTAAATTTGAAGTTAGCTCAACTAAAAAATTCATAACCCTCGGGTCGCGAATATCTGTTAGAGGCTGCTCTAATTCAACACTATCATCCAACTCAACAATTATCAAAATCGACGAGAAATCTGAAAACTCTGAATCAATTTTATTCTGAAGTTCAATTATCTCAATACCCTCTGG
>CAZWYG010000003.1:2595-12470 GCA_964638105.1 Candidatus Woesearchaeota archaeon | reverse complement strand
TTCTCATTTAAATCAACTATTGGTATCCCTTTTGGATTAAACTTACTAAAATCACTCTCAAATTCAAGTTTAGTAATTCCATAAAACATAAAACCAGTAAACAAAAGCACGCCTACAATAAAAAACAAATAATATTTTATCTCGACTTCTGAAAGCTTCCTTAATGTTTTCTGTATTGTCTTAATCATTTTCTAATTCTCCCAAGAAAAATCTTGAGGCCCTCACCTCAAAAAATAAACTGACTAATGTTATTTAAAGTTTGTTGAAACATTCTATAGAACAATATATTTTTATTTGCAAGACCCATAAAATTAAGCCAAGAGGATAAATAAAAAAAGTTTTATAAAGTTATGATTCAAATTATATTATGATTGAATCACATTTGTTAATATTTTATTTTATAATCGGATTCGTTATTAATATTCTGTTTATTACATATACTTTAGGGCCAGTTATGAGATACATAGTAAAGCCCTTGTACCATAAATCTTGGAAAAAAGACCATAAAAAATATAGAAAAGAATTTAGTTTCTTTAACCTATTTGAAGATGCATTCATTCTAATGTACTTTTTATTCGCAATACCAATAATTTTTGTTTGTCTTCTTTGTCTGATAACAATGCTATTTTCTCAAGGACCATTAATAGTAAATATAATTATTAACAGAATACTAATTCTTCTTGGAATATTTGTTTTGGGAAGTTTCGGATGGTATATAATTGAACATGAAGAACATATGAAAAAAAGATTTAAGAAAAAAATAAAAATGAAGCACAGGAAAAAGAAAAGTAAGTAATTTAAAATTCTTTAAGAAAATTTCTCACATCTCTCTTCAAAATTAATTTCTAAAATAATTTTACAAAGTTATAATTTATTCTCCTCTACAACTTGCCCAATATTCATTCTTTTCTAAATTTGCCTTAAAATGACTTTCACCATTCATTCTTAATTTCCAATAAATTATCTGACCTTTAACAGTATCTATTCTTCTAGCAACTTTTCCTAAAGCCCTCTTGGCAGCACCCTTTTTTTGAGGAGATGCCTTAGGATCATTAAGTTTATCCTCTTCTTCTTTTTTCCACTCTAAAACTTCTTTAAGTTCATCTTGAATATCTTCATATTTCTCTTTAATTTCCTCTTGTGTCAAAGGAGGATTTTTAGATTTAGAATAATAACTTGAAGGCATTTTATTAATAATTATCAGAGATTTTAAATCTTACTTCTTTCTCGACTCTGCAAGTTTCTCCTCCATGCTCGGCTTATCTGTCTGATACAAAATTCCAATTGGAATCTTTCCATTTGCAGAATTATAATCCCACTCACTAACTAAATTCAAAGCTTTTGAATAATCAGAATTGTCATCAACCTTGTACATTAATTTATCCAATGCATTCATGTCCTTGTTAAAAATCATGCACTTTTGCAAAATCTCAACATAAGAAAATCCCTTGTGAGCAATTGCTTTTTTCAAAACTTCTGTTGTGTGCTTAATATCCATTGCATTGCAACGCGCAATAAAAGTTCCACCAGCAGCTAGTGCAATTCTTACAGGATTCAACGGATGATGAATTTCACCAAGAGGCTCTGCAGCATTTTTATAATTCTGTTGCGTCGTCGCTGTTGCCTGACCAGTTGTCAATGAAAACGCTTGATTATTGTGAACAATCATGGTCATATCTGAATTATATCTAAATGCATGCATGAAGTGAGACATTCCTTCTGAATAAGTATCACCATCACCTGCAAAACCCAAAACCTTCATATTTGGCTTCGCCAACTTTATACCCAATGCAACAGGCAAAACCCTGCCGTGCAAACCATAAAATCCATTCAAATCAATATAATCATAAATCTTTGCAGAACAACCAATTCCAGTAACAAAAGCAAAATCCTTTTTTCCCAACTTGTTCTCATTAGCAAACTCAGCAATCGCTCTCTTTGCAGATTCCAAAATACCAAAATTCCCACAACCAGGACACCACGTTATTTTTTCTTTTGTTGTTAAATCAGTTGGTTTCATCTAATGTTTATTATAACCTCCCTTCTTTTCATATTCCTTATGCGTCTCGTAAACTTCCAAAATAATCTGCAAAATCGCAAACTCATCCTGAGCAGTATTTGTATAAAACGCCCGCGCCTCTTTGCTGACTTTTATCAAAAACAAATTAGTTATTCCAAACCTCTTTTCAAAATATTTGTAAATCGGCAACTTCTTTGAAATCGGCTCGCCCTGTCGGTTCTGCTTCAAAAAATCAACCGCTTTCCCAATAAGCAAATAAAGTTTCTCATTAGTCTTGTTCCCTTTCTTCAACTCACTCTCGATTTTTATTTTAGCTTCAAACAATTCTTTACTCAATTTAGGAATAAAAATTTTCATACACTAATCGCCCCCGAAATTAACTCATTTATCTTCTTATTATTCGGAAAAATCCAAACTATCTTATCTCCCTCAAACATAATCTTATTTGACTTCTCAAGATAATTCAAAATCAAATTAAAAGTCTGATACTGCATCTGCTTCGGCAGACTCTTCCAAAGCTGCGTCCTCGTTGGATAATCTTCGCTATTAATAATCGCCTGCTCAACCCTAAGAATAGAATCCAATTTAGGAAAATGCAGAATATTCATTTTTTCTTTGTTTTTTACCATTGTATAAAGTTATATAATTGATTATTTAAAATTATTGATTTCATCTCAAGACCTCCAAAATCTCAGGAATTCTCTTCACTTCTTCAAAATGTTCCATATCTTGTTTAATTATAATTTTTGCATGCAAATTATCTTCAAATTTCTTTTGCTCCTCTTCAGAAACATAAGAATCATTACTTGAAAAAATGCAAACAATATTTCCAACATGATCGAGCACTCTATCAAAATCAATTTTATTTGAAATCCACGGATGTGCAATCTCTAATTCCTCCTCAGCAAGCCCAATCAAATCCAACCACGGAGCAACAAAAACACAACCTGCAATTTTCAAATTCTTATGACTCTTTTCCAAAAACCTCATAATTGTCTGACAACCAATACTATGTCCTACAAAATAAGTCTCTTCATCAATCTCCTTAATATTGTCTCGCAAATATTGAACCCACTCTTCAATTCTCGGGTGTTTCGAATTCGGCATATCAAAAGACTTCACTCCCCAACCTTCACGATTAGAAATTTCTTTTTCCAACCATTTTATCCAAGGCGTATTTAAATCCATCCCCCATCCGTGAATTATGTAAACTCTTTTCATTTTAGTTTCTCCTCTATTTCCTCTCGTAATTCATCACACAAAAACGGACGTGAATCATATCTCAAAATTCTTTTATCAATCCTAATTCCAGTTTTTTCTCGAATAACTCTTCCCAATTGACCAGTTAAATTATTTTCAATTAAAACAACATTTTCTGATTCTTCAAGATATTTCTTAATTTCATTAGACATTGGTTTCATATACAAAACCTGCAAAAACTTTACATCCAATCCATCAATAGCATCGAGAATCGCACCTTTTGTCGAGCCCCAGCCAACAATCAAATTCTTAGAATTCTTTTTCCCATAAATCTTAATCATCTCAAACTTGCTACACTCTTTTTGAATATTCTGATATTTTTTAATCCTAGCATCTGCATTTTTTTTTGTCAAATTCGCATCTTCAGTAGTGTTTCCAAATTTGTCATGTTCATAACTAGATGCCTTAACAACTCTGTCACCAAAGACTTCTCTCTTATTAACTTTCAATGATTTGTCAATCTCCCTAGAAAAACTAAATTGCGATTCAGCCAAGTGCTTATCAGATAAAATTACAGAAAGGGCTCCGAACTTGTTCGCAAGATAAATTGCTTCATTTGTTTTTTCAATTGCTTCTTTTGCATCTCCTGGTGCAATTACTATTCTCGGAAACTCGCCATGTCCAGCACGTAAAGCAACATCTAAATCAGATTGTAAAGTATAAGTCGGAACACCTGTTCCAGGTCCAGGTCTCGACGCTAAATAAACAGTCAAAGGAACTTCACACATTCCCTGCAAACTCAATCCCTCGCTCATTAAATCAAAACCTCCTCCAGAAGTTCCAACCATTGTATTCGCACCTGCAAAACTCGCACCTATTCCAGCATTAACAACAGCAATTTCATTTTCTGCTTGAAAAACCTGCAAATTATTTTTAACTTGATTTTTAGCAAGAGCACCCATTACTCCCGTAGCTGGAGTCATTGGATAAGCAATATACAAATCCAAATTCGAATTCACTGCACCCAAAGCAACACCCTCACTACCTGACATAATACTTATCTTATTATTCAATTTATCAACACAACAATTAGATTTAAAATCATAACCATAACTTTCCTTTGCATCAGCTAAAACCTGCTCATATGGAAAATCTTTTTTTATTTTATCAATAAAAACATCCTCTTCGATTCCCAAACTCTTTGCAACAACACCTGATAAAACAATATTCAAATTCCTGCCAAAATCTTTTTTCAACATTTCAAAACTTATAATAATTCCATCTTTTCTCAACTTTCCCTTATGCAAATCAATTGTGTTTTTATCCAAAGCAACTAAAATATCAATTTTTGATTCATTACTTGAAATTTTTTTATCTGAAAAAGTCAAAACATTAAAATTATTTCCACCACGAATCAGCGACGGATAATCACGATAATTAAAAACAAAATACCCCTTTTCAGAAAGAAGTCCTGAAACTATCTCTGAAATTGTATTAATTCCTTGCCCTGCCTCACCTCCAAAAATAATACTATACCTCATAAACAAAAAAAATTACAGATTATTTAAATTTATCTCACAACAATTCTCACACCAACAACTTTTGAAAAATCTTAGATAATTATTTTTTAGAACTAATTTTTATTATCTCTTTTATCTTTTCTACACTATCAGGATTAAGTAATGTTGACAAACCTTTAGGTTTCTCATTAATTAATAATGCTTTTAAAATTCTTCTCATGATTTTTCCACTTCTAGTTTTTGGTAATTCTTCAACAAAATAAGTTTTAGCAGGTCTTGCAGTTGGCCCTATTTTTTTATCAACAAAACTTTTAATTTCTTTTTCCAGACTTTCACTTCCTTCTCCACTCTTAAGTATTGCAAAAGCAATAGGAACTTCTCCTCTGATTTTATCAGGAATAGGAACAACAGCACATTCATTTACTAATTTATGCTCATTAATTGCATTTTCTAATTCTGCTGTAGAAAGTCTGTGTCCAGCAACTTTCATAACATCATCAGTTCTACCAGTTATTCTAATAAAATTATTCTCAACATAATAAGCACCATCACTTGAATCATAATATGGTTTTTTGAATTTTTTCCAATATTGCCAATAAGTTTCAATATATTTTTTCTCATTTTTATAAACTCCATGTAACATTCCAGGACCAAAAGGACTTGTTTGAACTAAAAAACCACTCTTATTTTTCTTTTTTATTTCCTTACCTTTATCATCTACAATTATATGATTAACACCTGGAAAACTTTTTCCAGCAACAGTTGGAACAAAAGGACCAATTCCAGGTAAAGTATTAATTAAAGTACCTCCTGTTTCTGTTTGCCACCAAGTATCAATTATTGGACATCTTCCCTTTCCAATATTTTTAAAATACCACATCCAAGCTTCTTTATCAATTGGCTCTCCAACACTTCCTAAAATTTTAAGAGAATCAAGCTTATACTTTTTCAAATATTTATCATCAGCCCTCATAAACATTCTTACTGCAGTTGGAGCAGTATAAAGTACACTTACCTTATTATCATCAATAATTTTCCACCATCTTCCTAAATCTGGAAAACTAGGCCCCCCTTCATAAACTAAAGTAGTAGAATGATTTAACAAAGCCCCATAAAATGAATAAGTATGTCCTGTTATCCAGCCAACATCAGCAGTACACCAAAAAACATCATCATCTCTTAAATTAAAATTCCATTTTGCAGTCCAATAAGCATAAACAGCATATCCCCCAGTATCATGAACAATCCCTTTTGGTTTTCCAGTGGTTCCACTTGTATATAATATAAACATCATATCTTCAGAATTCATAATTTCAGGAGAACATTCAACTGAAGCTTTTTTCATTTCTTTATTATAATCAATATGTTTATGTTTTTTATTAATTCTATTTACAACAATTATTTTTTTAGCAGTTGTTCCTTTAGCAGCTTCTTCTGCTTTAGAAAGTAAATCTTCTTTTTTCCCTTGTCTATAATAACCATCAGATGTAATCAAAATTTTAGCTTTACCATCCTGTATTCTTGATTTTAGAGCATCTGCTGAAAATGCAGAAAATACAACAGAATGAACAGCACCAATTCTTGTACAAGCTAACATTGAAATCATAGCTTCTGGAATCATTGGTAAATAAATAGAAACTCTGTCACCTTTTTTAACGCCTTGTTTTTTCAAAACATTTGCAAACTTACAAACCTGTTCATGTAATTGTTTGTAAGTAAATTTTATAGTCTTATCTTTAGTTGGTTCTGGTACCCAAATTAAAGCAGTCTTATCTCCAAACTCAGAAAGATGTCTATCTAAACAATTTACAGAAAAATTTAATTTACCTCCCTTAAACCATTCAAAATGAGGTAATTTCTCAACATAAGCCTTTTTCCATTTCTTTTCCCAATCAATTCCTTCCTTCGCCAAACCTTCCCAAAATTTAATAGGATTTTTAGCTTGTTTGTATACTTTTTCATCTACCAAAGCAATTTTTTTCATTTCATTGCTTGGATAATATTTATTCCCTTTTTTAATTACATATTTTTTTGCCATCACGCCCAATACTTTTTATCTTTAATTCCTTTATCCCAAAGTCTTTTGGTATAACCAACATTATCAACATCTTTTTTTTCAATGCCTAATTCTTTCAAAACATTCATAATCTTTCTTTTTGCCATCTTCATTTCATGAGGTTGACAAAGATATTCAATTTCCATAAAATAACCTAAATGTCTAACCTTATTAATTTCAATAACAATTCTTTTATCTTTTTTAGAAGTATAACTTTCAGAAATTTTAAATTTTTTAACCCATTGTTTAAATCCTAAATCAAACATTAAAGCTAAAAACTCTTCTGGATTTTTGGTTTCAAATTCAAACTCCTCTTTAACAACAATAAAATCATCCCAATATTTATATAATCTTTTCTTAAAATTAATTTCATATTTATTTGGTTTGTGCCTTATTCTAAATGCTTTTTTAGGATAACCATGTCTTCTGATTTTTCTCTTCAAAGCAAAATAATCATCACTTCTACTTTCTTTTTTAACAAACTTAGCAATCTTTTGAATCTTCTTTCTAAGCTCTGCAACATTCTTAATTCTTACTTTTGTTTCAACCTCTAACCATACCATCTTTTTTGTATTTTAAAAAGAAAACTTATATTTATAAATATTCTTAACAATTTCTAGCAAAACAAAAAACCTTAAATTCTTTCTAATCTATATTTTATAATGTCGCAAAAAAACATTCCACAAATTATGAACATACTTTCTAAAAAATATGTATCTAATGAAAAAACAACTTTGAATCGTATGCGGAAAAAACCAGATAGTTTCAAAGTTTTAATTGCATGCCTGCTTTCTCTACGTGCACGCGACGAGCAAACAGAAGTTGTATCTAAACAACTCTTCAAAGTTGCAGACACACCTAAAAAAATTTTAGATCTTCCAACCAAAAAACTCGAAAAATTAATTTTTTCTTCAGGTCATTACAAAAAGAAAGCACAGGTTCTCAAGTCGGTCTCAAAGGATTTAATAGAAAAATTTAATTCAAAAGTTCCAAAGACAAAACAAGAACTTTTATCAATAAAAGGTGTTGGTCCAAAAACAGCAAACATTGTTTTAGCTTTTGCATTTAATGAAATTGTATTACCAATTGACACACACTGCCACAGAATTCCAAATCGTCTTGCATGGGTTCAAACTAAAACAGCAGAAAAAACAGAAAAAGAACTTGAAAAAATTCTTCCAAAAAAATACTGGCCAGAATTCAATGCAATCTTTGTTCAATTCGGAAGAGAAATCTGTCAACCTATTTCTCCTTGGTGCTCAATTTGCCCAATTGAAAAATACTGCAAAAAAGTTGGTGTCAAAAAAAGTAGATGATTCTAACGGGTGTCTTAACAATCTTAAAAATTTTCTTGCAATTAGGGCGAGTGATTTCGTGGTAGCAGTATAATCCATAAGAAACTGCGTGCGAGGTCAGGAGTTGGGACGAGCGAAGCGAGATTTGGGTGGGAAAATAATAATAAGAAAATTTCAATCAAAATCTTTAAAAACCACTTTCCTCTTTTTTCAGTTATGAAAAGAAGCTCAAGAAGATGGAAAAAGAAACGCCAGATGAGATGGAAATGGCAAAGAAAGAAACTCAAGAAAGAAAAGCGTAAAAGAAAGCAAAAGCGTGCGCGAAGTAAATAATTCTAAATAGATATTAGAAGACAATAATAAATAAAAATAAATTAATTTAATTAAAACATGGTCTTAATTCAAAATATTTATATTTCTCAAAAAGAAAAAAATCTAGAAAACGTGGCAAAAGCACTCAACAAATTTCAAAAAGGTATGATAAGCATAGCTCCAATTGAAAAAAGACACAAATTAAAATTAGAAGTAAATGCAAAAGGACCTTGTTCATGGACTTGGAAAGATAATTCAATTATGCTTACACAAAATGAAAATAGATACTCTTTAATAGAGAATATAAATAATAAAAAAACATTTAAAGGTTCATTTAGAACCAATCCAAATTCATGGGGAATAACCGAAATC
This sequence comes from Candidatus Woesearchaeota archaeon, assembly GCA_964638105.1. Lineage (GTDB taxonomy): Archaea > Nanobdellota > Nanobdellia > Pacearchaeales > GW2011-AR1 > ARS1301. The sequence goes on along the minus strand of CAZWYG010000003.1, from coordinate 3,695 downwards.
GAAAATGAGAATTTTATGGGTAGAGGAATTTATGCAGAATTAGAAGGTAATGACAAAGGAAAAGTAAAAATATATTCATATTAATCTATTTCACAACAACAATTCTTCAACTCTCTTTCTTAACACAATAATATTTATAAGCAAAACACTTCTTTCCTAACTATGGTGAGTGAAATCTGGACAGAGAAATATCGTCCACAAGTATTCTCAGAAGTAGTCGGGCAAGACGACACTATAAAACGAGTAGAATCCCTGACAAAGTCACTAAACATTCCGCACTTGCTCTTTGCAGGTCCAGCAGGCACAGGTAAGTCAACTCTTGCATTAATTGTTGTTAAAGAATTATTCAAGCAAAATTGGAAAAGTAATTATCTCGAATTAAATGCTTCTGATGAACGAGGAATAAACGTAATCCGTGAAAAAGTTAAATCATTTGCTAGAACAAAGTCCCTTGGACCAGTTCCTTTCAAAGTAATTTTCCTAGACGAAGCAGACGCCCTCACACCAGAAGCACAGCAAGCTCTAAGACGAACAATGGAAAACTATTCAGCAACCTGTCGTTTCGTGATGTCCTGCAATTACTCTTCAAAAATAATAGACCCAATACAATCTCGTTGTGCAATTTTTAGATTCAAACTTCTTGAAAAAAAAGACATCTCAAAAGTTATAGAAAAAATCGGACAAGGCGAAAACCTATCAATAGCACCAGAATCATTTGAAATAATCTATGAAGGAAGTGAAGGTGATTGCCGTCGAGCAATCAATCTTTTGCAATCAACAGCTTCTGTTTCACCAAGCATCACACCTGATTTATTATCAACAATAATTGCAGGAACAAAACCACGCGACATAAAAATAATTCTTGAATACGCACTATCAGGAGATTTTCAAAAAGCGCGCGAAAAACTTCTTGACACAATGTTAAAACAAGGTTTATCAGGACAAGATATAGTAAAAGCAATTCAAAAAGAAATCTGGAACCTTCCAATCGAGCCTGAAATAAAAGTTAAATTAACTGAAAAAACAGGTGAAGCAGAATTCCGAATTGTCGAGGGTTCAGACCCTTTTATTCAACTTCAGGCCCTCTTAGCGAGTTTTGT
>CAZWYG010000003.1:0-2495 GCA_964638105.1 Candidatus Woesearchaeota archaeon | reverse complement strand
TTGTCGAGGGTTCAGACCCTTTTATTCAACTTCAGGCCCTCTTAGCGAGTTTTGTTTTAGCTGGTTTGGGAAAAGATTAATGGGAATCATTGCAGAATTTAATCCAGATTTAGCATTAAGAGAATTTTCAGAATTTGAAAAAGGAAATCATGAAAAAGAAGAATGCATCCCAAAAAAATTAATTATTGGAGAGACATTTGAATTTCTAAAAAAAGGTCAAAGATTTTATTATATTTCCGACGACCCAATTTGGGACTTTGGAGAGATTCCTTTATTTATTACAAAAGGAGGAGGTAATTTATCTCGACCAGTCGCAAGCATAAAAATTTTACAAGCAACACATTTTTTAAAGAATCATGAAGTCTGGACAAAAGGAAAATACAAAGTTCTTGAAATTTTTGATATTAATAATCCCAAAATAAACTTTGAATGGATGAAAAAAATAAAATGACAGAAAAAAAATGCGCAACATGGTGTGAAAAATATCGACCAAAAAATTTTGCAGAATTCAAAGGTCAAGAAGAAGCAATTCAAAAAATAAAAATTTTCTTTCATAATTTTAATGACAAGAAAAATCTCAGAAGAAAAAAAGCAATCCTCCTATACGGGCCAGCAGGAACAGGAAAAACAACATTAGCTTATGCGATTGCAGATGAAACTAATTCAGAAATTTTTGAACTCAATGCATCTGACTTTCGAAACAAAGCAAAACTAAATGAAATTCTAAAACCAGCAATTGAACAACAATCCCTCTCAAAAAACAAAAAAGTAATTTTAATAGATGAAGCAGATGGCATCAGCGGATACTACGACAGAGGAGGCGTCCCAGAGCTTCTACGACTAATTGAAAACTCAACTTATCCAGTAATAATAACTGCAAACGAAGCATTCAGCAAAAAACTCTCTCCAATTAGAAAAAAAGTCGAAATGCTCTCACTAGCAAAAGTTCCAAAAGAAGCAGTTATAGAAATTCTAATAGATATTTTGAAAAAAGAAAATATATTTTTGAACTACAATATTATTCATAAAATTGCCTTCCAGACTCAGGGCGACATGAGAGGAGCAATAAATGACTTGCAATCAATTGCACAAACAAAAGATTCAACAATTCTAGAGATATCACAAAGAGAAAAAGAAATAGACATATTCAATGCCTTAAAAAAAGTTTTCAAAGAAAAACCAGACAAAGAAATGCTCAGACTCTATGATTCTGTAAAAATGCCTTTAGATGAAATACTTTTATGGATTGAAGAAAACATATCTCAAGAATATTCTGGTGAAGCCCTTGCAAAAGCATATATCGCACTAAGCAACGCTGACCTTTTCAAAGGCAGAATCTACAAAAAACAATACTGGCGATTCCTTGTCTATCAAAACATTTTCACAAGTTATGCAATAGCAGCAGCAAAAAAACAACCAAACAATAATTTCACTAAATATAAAAGACCAGAAAGAATTTTGAAAATTTGGCTCATAAATCAAAAACAATTCAAACAAAAATCAATTGCTCAAAAATACGCAAAACTCGTTCACATTGGAGAAAAACGCGCAATGAAAGAATTTCTAGTAATAAGAAAAATAATAAAATCAAATCCTGAAATTCAAAACGAATTAAAATTGAGTGGTGAAGAAAAAGAGTTCTTGCTTAAGTATTAATCTCCAAATTCTGCCCACATAGAGTTTATGCCCAACTCTCTAGAGACCTCTGTGGCTGCAATATTCCTTTTGCAACCGTCAAAAATATAAAATAAATCACCTTTTTTTTGACAACTAATTGGAGTTAAAAAATCTATTCCTTCTCTTCTGATTACTTCCTTTATTTTTTCTATTTTGTATCTAGGTGGAAAAGGATAGGTATTAACTAATTTATTTAAAGGTAATTTTCTAGTTTCAGTTTCCATTTAGAGAAGAACTAAAAGTGTTTTTAAAATTTTTCATAACCCTATTTCCAAAATAATTTATTAACAACTACCACTAGCAGTTGTTCCTGCTGAAGATAATTCTGTGTCACAAGTTTCTGGAGCATTGTTAAAAGCAGAACAAACAGCAGTCTTATATGCATCAGCATTTCTTGCAGCATTTACCTTTGCTCCATTAATAACCAAACTTGGTGAACCAGTAACACTAACAGCCTTTGCAGCATTATAATCTTCCTCAAGTAAAGCATCTCCTCTATTCTCAACACAATCTAAAACCTTTTTAGAGTCAATTCCTACACTATCCATTAATTTTGTAGATTCTTCTAAATCACAATCAATATCTCCAGAGCACTTCTGATAAATCTCATCCGCAAATTTTGGAGCATAATCCCAGTATTCTTTTTCATAACCTAAATCCTGGATGCATGCTTGAATCTTATTTTGTTGAACTTCAAAATCACCATGTCCTGCGTAATACAAGTAAACTCTAAAGTCAGCAGCATCACCTAACAAAGAAGCAACCTGTGCAAAAGGCCCAAGAGCAGTAACACCATAAGGACAATAAGACCAGATATA
>CAZWYG010000002.1:12850-16579 GCA_964638105.1 Candidatus Woesearchaeota archaeon | reverse complement strand
TCCGTAATGAAGACTAAACCAAAGAACAAGTAAAAAGAAAAAAACACCTGCCCAATTAAAATGAGTATAAGCTAATTTGAGTAAAATTGCAATAATAATTAAAAAAGCTAATATCAAAACCCAAAAACCAGCACCATCGGAAAAGTTATCTAAAATTCCTTGATTATAAGCAACAAAAATTATCAAAAGTGAAAGCCCAACTGAAACAACTGCTGCAATTCCTCTATCCTCTCCAAATTGTTTTTTAAGAATATAAAAAAACAAAGCAAAAAAAATCAAAAAAAGAATTACTGCAAAAGTCAATTGTGAATCAAAAGAATCAAGAAAATCATAATATATAGGATACGCAGAAACAAGTCCAACTAAAAATAAACTCATCACCCCAAATAAAATTTTTTTCATCAATAAACAAATAAAATAAATATATAAAACTTTTCAAAACCTATTTCCCATGCTTCTGATAACCAACAACTCTGCCACCTTGAAAAATAGGAAGTAATGAATTTCCTTTGCCTTTTCTTCCACCAGTTCCTTTACCTTTTGCTAAAAACAATCCAACAACAACTAAAATTGCACCAGCACCGAGAATATAATTATGCGCAACATCAGGAAGATAATCCGAAACATAATCTTTCACAGGAGCAATATTCGACAATAACAAAACAAAACCTACAAGAATCAAAACAATTCCACCTATCTTTTTCATAAATTAATAACTCATATGGATATATAAAACTTTTTATAGAAAAGTAAATTATAAGTTTATGTTACAAAAAGAACTCATCCCAGAAATAAAAAAACAACTAATTGAACAAATTCACTCAAATTTCCCAAAAGATAAAAGAGCTTCAGCTCTTGAACAAATTAATTCAATGAATGATGAACAACTTGAAGAATTTCTTATTCAAAACAATCTAATACAAAATTCTGAATCAGAAAATCCAACAGCAAAAAACCCTCAACAACCATGCATTTTCTGCTCAATTGTCTTTGGAGACATTCCTTCTTACAAAATTGCGCAAAATGAAAAAGCAATTGCAATTCTTGAATTAAACCCAATCTCTTACGGGCACTCCCTAATTGTTCCAAAAGAACATTTATCTTCAAGAAAAGAATTCCCAGACGAAATTCTAATTTTAGCAAATGAAATAAAAGAAAAAATAAATCAAGAACTAAACCCAAAAGACATTGAAGTCTCAACTCAAAACATCCTCGGACATGAAATAGTTAACATAATTCCAATCTATGACAATGAAAACATAAACTCTCCAAGAAAAAAAGCAGATGAAAATGAATTACAAGAATTACAAAAAAAACTTTCAGAGAAAATAGAAGAAATCAAAAGTGAAATTAAAAAAGAAAAACCAGAAGAATTCAAGATAAAACAATTTAATGCAGAAGACATAGGCTTCAAAGAAATGATTCCTTAGTTGAATTATTGAAGATATTTTGGGTTTAACAAACATTTGGATATTCAAATAAAATACAGAGCAGGTGTCTGAGCTTGCGAAGAATTAAGTGGGAATCTTAAACTCAAAATAAATTAAAAAATTTTAATAAACATTCTTTCGGTGCCCAATTCTCAAAACAATAATTCTCTTCCCAGAAACAATAATATCAAGAACTACACGATATTTTAAAATTCTTAATCTCCAAAGTTTGCTGCCTTGCAATTTCTTCAAATAACGAAAAGGATTTTCTCGAATAGAATAAATTTTTCTTAAAACAATTTCGTAATCTTTCTTAGGAAGTTTTTTTAGAAATTTTTCAGCATTGTCTTCAATTTGAATGCTATACATCTTAAACCAATTTAACTCCTAATTCCTTTGCAACAACTTCTATAGGTTTAACCTTTCCTTTTCGCACATTCTCCAAAGCAACCTTAATATCTTCGATCTCCTCGTCACTAAGAAGATCATCATTTGCTTCATCCATTAAAATATTCAATGTAAAATCATAAGATTCTTTTTCATGTCTCTTAAAACTTTTCAATCTCTCAAGTGTGCTTGAATTTACTTGAATTGTTGTTTTATTTTCCATTGTTATGTAGCAGTTATAGTAACTATATAAAACTTTCTAAAAACCAAAAATTCCTAAACCATAAATAAAGCAAAATCAAAAAACTAATCAAAAAAACAGGAACAAAAGGAATTCCATATTTCACCTTGATTTTCTTTTTATACTTAGAAATTAATTTTATATCATCAGCATTCAAACCATTCCAACTTTTCTTAATAACTTTTTTCCCAATTCTAACATCTTCATAAAGCCAATCACCTTCTGTTAAATTCTTAACAGCAACATCTTTTACAAGACATTTCTCCTCAATAGCTTTTGCTCCCAAAAAAATCAAATAAAAAATCAGAGAAAAAATACCAAGGAAAAAAAACAAGAACTCATAAAATCCTAATAAGAAAATACCCAAACAAAATATCAAAAACCAAACAAAATATTTTTTCTGCTTTCTAAATTGTTTTTTAAATTCTTTTTTGAATTTTTTAAAATTCTTAATTCCTAATCCCAAACTCCAAAATAATCCATAAAAACCACCAATAAAAAAGAACAAAAATAAAAAAACAACAAAAATTTTCAAATTAGAAATAAAACTAAATGACAAAGGCAAAACAGCCCCCATTGCAATCATAAGTTTACCATCTCCTCCTGCAAAAACTCTTCCATAATAAAATAAATTACCTAAACAAAAAAATATCCCAAAACCAATCAAACCTGAATAAAAAAAATCAAAATTCCAATTAAACAGAGAATAAAAAAACCTAAAACTCATTGCAAAAAGTATAAGTGAAAAACTAACCCAATTCGGAATCTCTCGACTTCGCAAATCACAAACACTAGCAAAACTCAGCCAAAGAATTCCCAGAACTACTAAAAATATCACTTCAATCATAAATCAAAAAAACAAAATCAGTTTATAAAATTACTCTCGTCAATAGAAACTAAATAAAATTTCTTTGGAAATAGGGCGGGACGAGCGAAGCGAGATTTGGGTGGGCAAAGAAATAGCAAAGAAATTTTACTTTTGCTTTATCTTAGTAGAACGATACTTTCCACCAGACTTGTAAGGATTTTTCTTTTTCTCACGTTTCTTATCCTTTCTCTTGTTTCGCTGTTCACAATTTCCACGTGCCATTATCAAATATTAGAATTAATTATTTAATTAAATGCCTTTATAATCTGAAATTATATTTCCATTAGCATCATAAGTAACTAAAGATCCACAATTTTTATCATTCACCATATCTGTTTTCTTCAAATTCTCAGCAATGCAAAATTCTTTAGCAGCAACATCAACATTAAAATTATCACAATCAATATTAGAACCACTCTTTTGATATCTCTTCAAAACATATTCACAATTACCATATCTTGCATGTCCTTCTACTTTTCCTAAATCTTTAAAATCACCACAAGACGCAGAAAGAAAAGCATCACCTGTTTGAGAAATACCTTCACATCCAGAAACTAATATAGCAAGATTCGATGGAATAACATCTAAAATATTATCCCCAACACCCTGTCCTTGAAATATAAAATATATAACTATTACAACAAGTACTGCAACAAGAATTAATCCTCCAAGCATACCTAAAGATGAAAGACCTTCACCTTTCTTATCACTTCTTTTTCTCATAACTATCTAATTAATTTATCTTTATAAATATTTTGTAAAAATGTTTATAGCAAAGATTTGGGAGAATACAGAAAAAATCT
>CAZWYG010000002.1:7780-12750 GCA_964638105.1 Candidatus Woesearchaeota archaeon | reverse complement strand
AAATATTTTGTAAAAATGTTTATAGCAAAGATTTGGGAGAATACAGAAAAAATCTTTGGGTTCAAGTGGCTCCTAGAAATATTTTTATTTCTCAAAACTCTCAATAATTACAGGCCAATAAGTAACTTTCAAACCACTTCCCTCGTCAACTAATTCCAAATCAACTCTCACAGAAAATTTCCCCTCGCGAAAAGAAGTTGTAAAACCATTATTCTTAATTTGATTTTGAAAATCAACTAGATAATCTTCCTCAAAATTATAAGTCGCAATTCTACTCTTAAAAATTTTATTAAAAACACTAACATCCTCTTCAGTTGAATCTATTTCCAAAGCAGCAGTTTTTACTCCTTCGCTAACATAATATCTTATCAAATCTTCTTTTGCATAAACCCCTTGCAAAAAATTAGAATCAGAAAATTCTAAACTTGCATTTGAAATACTTGTAGAAAAAACATACAGCGAAGAGAAAATAAGCGCAGCATAAAAAATTATAATTAATGGGTATCCCAAATGTTCTGCTTTTTTATTTTTAAAAATCATTTCATTTCCTCACAATAAGTTTTAGTTATGCATCCAACAATTTTTTTGTCTCCAATATAAATTCCAGTAAAAACATCATCAAAACACGCAGACCCTCCTGCTTCAAGATAATTCCAACCTTGCTCTAAAGTTTTTCCATCAGAATCCAGAATTTTTACTCCCCAATAAGTTATTGTCTCCTTCCAACTATTTTTAGGAAAAGCATCTAAAAAATATTCTTGAGAAACTTGCTCAAACAAATCATCAGTCAAAGTAGAATCCTCAATTGCTTCTTTAACTTTTTTAGTAGTTCCGTCAATAATAACTTCTGTATTCAAAATTTTAAACAAAACATCCTGAATTTCATTTTCACAAAAAATACCTTCTGAAATACTAATCTCATTTTTATCATCACTAAAAAAATTATCAAAAGAAAAATAATCCACTGTTTTTATCCAGGATATTCCAAGGAAAAAAACAACAGTTAAAATTATAAGAAGTATAAAAGTCGATACTAAAAAAAATGCTTCATTTATTGAACCTATCTTGTTATTCATTCATCTCCTCCAGAATTTTGCGCCATTGTTAAAATTCTCAAATAAGCTTTTTTACTTTCTCCATCTTCATCATAAAGAACAATTGTTTTTTTATCAAAACATCCAATTGAATTCTCTTCCCAATTAGAAGAGCACAACTCTCCAACATTCTTTTTTCCTTCTGAAAAAACCTTCATCTCTTCTCCTTCATAATTATATAAAAAAATCTTAAAAGAAAAAATTTCTTTTTCAAAAACATTTTTACTTAAACCACATTTAGAAAAAAAATCAAAATTTCCAGAAACAAAATTTGCATCAACAAAACCTTGATTAACAACACAATCATAAAGCCTATCATATAAAATATTCGCTTCTTTTCCTGAAACATTAAAATCAGTAGAATAAACAATGCCAATACCAAGAGCAAAAACTATTCCAATTATAATAAGTAAGACTATCCAAAAAAATGAAAATATTTTTTCCCCTCTTTTCATTTTTAATATTCCTAAAAAATGGAAACATGGAAATCTTTGATTTGCTTTTTTATTTCTTATCATGTTATCATTAAAATTAATTTATCTCCATCAAAATAAGAATTAATATCATAATTCGTCAAATAAGAAGAAGAATATTCCCCACTTGAAAGCGAGACAGTAACTTTATTATTTCCAAAAATAACTAATGAATTTTTCTCCAAATTATCTAATGTCTTGTCTTTTTTCTTCTCAACAAATTCAATTCCCTTGCTAAAATCAATTTCAATTTGAGTACCTGCTTTTGAATTATCTAATAAAAGTGATATCTGTTTTGCATAAACTTTTTCATAAATCACTGCTCCACTTGAAACATTATACAAAACAACAAAAAGCATTCCAAAGTAAACAACCACTAATGAAATAAATACTAAATTTGCAACAGTAATATCACCAATTTTATTCATAAAAACAAAAACAATTCAATGTTATAAATTTTCCTAATAAGGTTTGCAATTCAAATTCTTAATTTCTTTTTCAGTATAACTAATAAGTGCCCAACCAGGATGATAACCCTTTCCATGAATTGCTTTATCAACAACCTTGCCTTCAACCCATCCAAGAAGAACTCCTCCAGCACCACCCACAATTGCGCCAATTCCAGTTCCAATACCAGGTACAATAGAACCAATAACAGCCCCAACCTTGGCGCCAACAACTCCTGTTGCAACCATTTCTGTTGTTCCAAAAATTTTACTAAAAAGATTACCCTCACCAATCTCAAAATAAACAATTGCTTTTGGGTGGGTTGTAATTCCTAACAAACCTTTCAAATCCTTTTCTCCCAAATTCAAAAACTTCGCATAAGAAACTTGCTTTTGAGGAACATTATAATTAACTAAATAATCAGCCAAACCTAAAACAGATTTTTTATCTTCTAATTCCTTTTCAAAATAAATAACAGAACAAATTGAACACTTTTTTGCTTCTGATGTTTCACGAGCAAAAACCTGTGTCGCTCCTTCATTCATCATTGCCCAGCACGTCGCAAGTTCTCTTGCAAAAAATTGATTTATCTCCTTATCAGTATTAGTTGAAGAAACACGAACAACTTCAATATTCTCATGATAAGAATCACAATTTCCCTTTCCAAACATTTTATCAGTCAAACAAACATATCTTGTCTCGCAATTCAATTCAGGTAAATCTTTTAATCCAAAAGAATCTGGAAACGTTCCTCTAAGAATAACAGAATCATAACACACTTCTCTATTTATATCAGTTCCACTTCCAAACATAAAATAAATCCCTGCTGAAATAAGGACAAGCGAAGCAATAAGAAGAATAATATCTAAAAGCTTACTTCCAGTAACTGAACCTCTTTTATTTTTCATTTTAACTAAATAAATTCCTCCATACATTGCGAACAACAAAAAATAAAATTACTGCTAAAAGAACCCAAAGTAAAATTCCTGCTAATTTTTCTAAACCACTTCCTTTTTTATTTCTTTTAATTTTCATTTTAATTCATCAGTTGTTGAAGTTAAATAAACTGCACAGTATTTATTTTCTTTGTAATTTATTATTTCATAAGTTGCAGGAAGTGTACCTGAAAACTTTGGAATTGAAGGCATGTAAGTATCATAAAATTTCCCCCCTGGATAAACAAACTCTAAATCCAAAAAAACATTTGAAAGTCCGTGATTTTCATCACCTTTGTCAACAGATGTTGAAAAACACTTTCCTATCTGTATTCGAACCTTATCTTCAGAATCAACTTTATTTCCAAAAAAATTCTTCAAACTATATTCAAAATTTTCCCTATTAGTAAGATTACTATTGCAAAGTTCTTTAACAACATCTTTATTAGTCTTTTTTGTATTTGCAATAACTTTTCCATCCTCATAATAAGTAAAATCTCCATATAAAAATTCATTCAAAACATTATTCAAATTTGATTCAGTAACACTCTTTCTAAATGTAACATACATTCCATTATTATTCTCAATAACTAAAAATTTGCTATCTAATTTTATTGCATTCTGTGCTCCCACTATAGCATCATTTCTTTTATTATCAGTTATAGGATTATCAATATGAAAAGGAATTTTAGTCTTAGCACACTTTCCTCCATATTCATCACAAATATCCCCTTGCAATTCTGTTTTTGGTTTTGCAAGCGTCCAACAAATACACAATTCATTTTTTTCATTTCCAACTAAAAACCAATTAAATGGCTCATCCATTAAAACCTTTTTACTTTCAGAATCTCCACTCTTAACAAGAGAATCAATTTGATAATTAATTTCATCTAAATTTGCTTTTGCTTTATCTTCATCAGAAGTTGATTTGAAAATTCCATAAACTTTTGAAACAAGAGGACTAAAAACAAGAACAAGAACAAGAACAAATATAAAAATTCCCATTAACTCCTTAATTGTCATATTTCCCTTATTATTCATTTTGCAATGCCAAATTTAGTTTATTATATCTCTCTACAACTTCCTCGACAAATTTATCTTGTTGAGGATAATTTTTATTACATCCCCAACCATTATATCCTCTAATTGCAGCCTGCCATTCAGTATAAACTACTTTTTTATATTTCTCTGAACAAGCTCCAGAAAAAGTTTTTCCATTTTTGTAAATATCATATTTCTTCTTCAAAATTTCTGCACCAAGTCGAATATTATCTTCAGGATTTTCTAAAAGCTCATCTTTACAAGTTTCCAAATCTTCAGAAAAACCTGATGTCCCACACCAATCATTAATATTAATTTGCATTAAACCATAAGAACTTGTAGTATGTCTACTCATATCACAAGAACTTTCCTGCATCATCAATGACGCTAAAAGCAAAGGATCTGGAATATTATTTTCCTTAGAATATTGAATAATCCAATTTGCATAATCTACACAATTACTACCACAAGAACATTTTTTCAAAGTTTTTTCTCCATAATTCAGCGTCTTCAAAACATCACTTGAACTTCTTTTGTTATTAAATTCAAGAAAAGTGCTACTTGAAATATCTGAATTTCCACCAGAAGGATAATCATTATTTCCAGAAGAAAAATCAGGTAAAATTGCTTTTATTTTTGCAAGAACATCTGTTTCTGTTATAAAAAGAAAAAGCAAAATAAAAACAATCATTCCAATTATAAGTAAAGCAGTCATTTGCAAAGTCATACCTTTTTTATTCATTTTCAAAAACCTCCTCCTGCTCCGCCACCCCCACTAGTTCCTCCTCCAAACCATCTAAAATTCCTCCAAAAAGTTACAGTTTCTTTTAACCATTCCCAACCCCAAAAATAACCAATAAAAAATATCACTAAAATTACTCCTATAATCAAAAATCCAATTAATTCAGAAATTGTAAAATCAAGTGCCCCCCTTTTATTCTTCATATCCTCCAAATAAAAACAAATTAATAAACCTTATG
>CAZWYG010000002.1:0-7680 GCA_964638105.1 Candidatus Woesearchaeota archaeon | reverse complement strand
GGTGCAAGAAAAGTCATATTACTTCTCATATCAGAAATAATTTCTGCAAGTAAATCTCTCAACCTCTCTGTAATCTTTGAAATATTCTTCACATACTGAGAAATACTCATAAGACTAATCGCAGCAATCTGCAGCCCCTTTTTAGAAGCCTCAATCAAAACCCTCATTGAAGTTGAAATCAAATTAGATGGATAATAAATAGTAGCTCCACGAGACCTATCAAAAATTGCCGCCTCAACACCCATGCCCATCTGACGAATATTATAGTTTATTCTCTTAAAAAAATCCTCTGTCTTCAAACCCTTTGCAGCCTCGGCAATATTTCCAAATACAAGTTCAATAGGCGTGCCATTTCCAATACGATTGCCCATCTGAAAAAGAGAATTATTAAATTCATTTTCTAAATCTTCAGTATCATCTCTCATCTTCATAAGGTCTTTTGTTTTAGCTCTAAAAACATATGACAAAGAAAGAGCAGCTCCAAGAGGAATAAACAAACTAAGAAACAATGCAAAAATTCCATAAGGTCCAACAAGCCCTGAATCTCCTTGTTTAAAATCAAAAAGATAATCATCACCAAAAAGTTCAAACCCAAGTTGTGCAAAAGTATAATCTTTCTCTAAACCAAATGCCGAAGGAATAGAAGTATACTGAAAAATAAAAGGCAGTAACCCCATAATCAAAAAAGGCAAAAAAATCATAAACCCTACAAAATAAGGTTTCTTACTTTTATATTTTGGATAAAGAGGATTTCTAATAAGCTGGGAAGTCTGCCCATGTCCTCCTGGACGAAGAAAAACAATCTTATCTGTTAAATAAAAAACAGCAAAAGGAATAACCATATTAAATAAAAGAAAAACATGAAACCATTGAATCAATCCACCAATCATTGCAGATGCAAGAGGCAAAAGTGCTAAAGCTAATGTTGGTAAAACAACTCCAAGCATGTAAACATTTGTTAATGGACTGCGAACATTATGAGTAAATTTTAACATTCTATCATAAACACCATCGAGAATCACTTGAAGTGAACGCTCTAAAATTGTAATTCTTCTCTCATTACTCGGCTCAAACAAACTGCTCTCAATAAGATGAAATGACTCAATAAACTCAGGTGAAAAATCCCTCCACGTCTCAAGATAATTATCCAAACTCTCTTTCATGGTAGAGAATCTTCCAACAGACACATCATAAAAAATCTTCTTAAAATCAAGTGCAAGAGGAGGCTCCAAATGCTCTGACGCAAAACCAATAGCCTTCTCCAGATTCGGTGTATGCCTCATATAAACAACAATATACAAAATTGCAGGAACCATCTGCGACGACGCTTTCAATCTCCATTGATTTGCCAGCCTTATAGGATAATTATTAACAAAGTAAAATAAAAAAAGAGATAAAAAAGTAATCAAAACAAAAAATAAAACAGGGAAAGCTTCGAGACTGCCTTTGATTAAAACAACTGCAAGTGAGATAAAAATTCCAATAAGAAAAATTAACAGAAAAGTCATTACTCCAAGAGTCATTGCTTGTGAAGCAGAAACCTCAAGATGAGCTATCTCTAAAGCTCTCTCAATTTTAGTACCCTCTTTTTTAGAAGGTTTAATTCTAATCATATTTCCCAAACTTTTACACCATTTTTCATAGCGATTCAGTTCAGGTGTTCGCTCTTTTTTGAATCTCAAATAATCAACACTATCTACTGAAGTCTCAATCCGACTCTCAATTCGTGCAGCATGCTTACTCAAAATCTCATCAACACTTGGTCTCCCTCTATATTTCATCTTTTTTCATTTTAGTTCCCAATTTAAAATGGAAACCTGAACAAGTTTTACTTGTTCTTTTTATTCAAACGAATATTCGTTCTTTTATTATATTAAAGAATAAAAATAATTAATAAATGTTTAGTAGAATAATAAAAACAATTCCTAACAAGTCACCTTCATATATGCATCAATAACCTCTCCAATTTCCTCTAATTCATTTCCTGTAAAAGAAAGTAAACCAACACCACAATTATATCTTGCAGTAGGATAAACATGCCTCTCTCTTTGCTGACTAATATATTCTCCAATCACTTGGTTAGGATTAACACCTGCTTTCTTAGCAATTATAAAATCAAAACGATTATCTAAAATCCCCATCTAAAAAAACCTCAACTGTATTTAATTAATTTTCTAAACCCTGAACTTCTTAACTCATTCTTTAACCTTTTCTCTACTCATTTTAAACCCTAAACTTTTTTACTTCCTTATTAAGCCAAGCTTGCCACTCTGGAAAAACTCTATCTCCCATAGGCAAACCAATCTCTTGAGAAACCTTCTCAGAAATATGATGAAAAACATTATTTGACAAAGAATTAAATTCAGCTTCAAGCAATTGCTCTTTTCCTGTTTTTTCTGCAACCTCAACAATTTCTTTTTTTACTTTTGCTCTAAGTAAAATATTATCATAAACCGCATCCCAGTTTCCAGCCCAACCTTTAACATTTCCTGCAATTGATTTTACTATCTCACTATCTCCATTAATCAAATCGTCTGTTGGCTCAAGTTCATCTGTATCAACATTATACTTTAACAAATCAACAAATCCTCTCTCTAACAAAGGATCCTTGCTCCAATGCTTACGCACTTCTGCTAATTGCAAAACTCTTTTCCAAGAATGCATTCCATCAGGAGACTTAATAGGATTGCAAACTAAAATCAAATCAGTTGCCTTGAAACTCGTCGTTGGAACATCCAAGTCATTAACAACTCTATCAAAAACAGCATAAGGTGAAGCACCATGAATAGTCCCTGCAACAACATTTGCCAAAGCACCAACACGCATTGCCTCATAAAGCGCTCGTGCCTCCCCACTTCTAATCTCACCAACAATTAAAGAACTATCTCCCAAACGCAAACTAGTCCTAATACCTTCAGAAGCTTCAACTTCTGTAGTTGTCTTTAACAATGCAGACCGAACCTTCATTCTCAAAATATCATAATTCAATTTCCTAAGTGCATCAGTAGGAAGTTCAAAAGTATCTTCCAAAACAATTATTCTATACTTCGGCAAAATCTCCAAAAGCAAACTTCCAAGCATCGATGTCTTACCAGAACTTCT
Source organism: Candidatus Woesearchaeota archaeon (assembly GCA_964638105.1). Taxonomy (GTDB): domain Archaea; phylum Nanobdellota; class Nanobdellia; order Pacearchaeales; family GW2011-AR1; genus ARS1301. The sequence goes on along the minus strand of CAZWYG010000002.1, from coordinate 4,578 downwards.
TGTTCCTGCAATTAACATTGTCCTCGCTCCATCAACCATAAAACTCAAAAGTCCTGCAGTAAAATCATTTAACATTTTATATTTAATAAATAAAGGTAGTGTCCATGGAGACTCACGATGTCGTCTAATTGCATAAGCAAGACCAGCAGGAGAAAGCGGCTGCTGAATAATTGCAATTCTAGAATTAATATCTCCAATTTTTAGCTGAGTATCTAAAATAGGGTTTGCTTCATCAAGAGGCCTACCTGAAATCATTCTAAACTTTGCTGCCCAAGAATTCGCATCCTCGTAACTTGGAAGAATATTTGCATAACATTCTCCATATTTCTGATGTCTCAAAAAAATATGTGTCATTGGAATTGGTGCATTCAAAAAAATATCCTGAAGATTCTTATCATAAAGCAAAACCTCAATCACTCCAAAACCAACCGTATGTCTAACTAAAATAGTCGCCAATTCATTCAATTTATTGTAATCCAAATTAATGTTCCCATTTTGTGCTAAATCTCTCAACAAATCCTTTGCAATATTAAAAAAAATCTGGCGAGTCCGATTCGTGTCAGTATATTCTTCTGCTTTTGGTTGATGCTCTAGAAGAACTGTCTTTGCAGTATTCAAAAGATAATTCTGTTCCTCTGTCAAAGAATTCTCAGGGGGGACAATATGATAAATATACTTTGATTCATTTTTCTTTTTCATTATTGTAACCAAAGATTCGTCATAATCCGCGCCCTTAATTTTATACTGGTCAACAATCTGCGCATCTTTTGGTAAATCAGAAACAAGTCGAGTAAAAGTAAAATTAGGAATAATATCTGCCTTAAACAATTTATCATAAATAGTTCTGTCTCCTTTTTTATAATCTGCAAAAAAAGGAATAGCTTTCTGAATCATCTTTGTGTTCTCAAGCAATTTCAAAATTCTCTCGAGAAAAGAAAGATAATTTCTAACATCTGCCTTAGAATAAGAATCAACTCTATCAGAAAAAATTCTTGTCTCAACAATCAACTTCTTAATTTCAAAATATGATGAAACAGGGTCGCGCTTCAACAAAAGTAAAAATGAAAAAATATCATTATACCTTGAATTAAAAAATTGCTCACAATTAGTAATTAATTTATTCCTCGACAAAATTTTTTCTTGCTTCATGAAATGAACATAAAGTTGAGAAATCTCTAAAAGTAAAGAAACCTCATTAAAATCATAATTATAATTCTTCTGCTGAACAAAAACAAGTCTCGAAACATTTGGATTTTCAATCAAAGAATCAATTGTCCTGTCCATAACTTCTGCAGAAGCCTCTAAAGACGGAACATAAGACGCCCCAAGATAATTAACATACAAAACATCTTCTCCACTCTCTCGCTGAACTCTTGTAGAATATAACTTATCACCTTTTTCAAATTGCATATAATGAAAAACAGAAATAGTATTTAATTTTTTGTATACAAACAATAACAAATTTAAACCCTCTTAACTTGAATAGAAATGACACAAGAGAATGATTATGATTATACTTCAGAATATTTTAATGCAATGAATTCAAAGGTAAAAGATATTGAAGAAAAACAAAAAATTCTAAAAGAGCGTTTACTTCTTATCGGAGAAAATCTTATTGAAATAAAAGAAGAACAAGGTGAAAAAATAATTGAACTAAAAAAAGAAATCGAAAAAATAAAAGCAAACATGGAAAGACTGGTTTCATTTTTAGAAAGTGCTTCAAGCGAGTTTTCAACTTTTGCAAAAAAAGATGATTTAGAAATATTAAAAAAACAAGCAAAAATGTTTCAACCAATGGAATTTGTAACAAAAGCTGAAATTGAAAAATACATAAAATGACAATTTTAGACGAAGTAATAAGACTAAAACAAGCAGGAAGAAGCGACGCAGAAGTAATAAGCAATCTCCAGGAAAAACAAGCAACTCCTGCAGCAATTAATGATGCACTGAATCAATATCGAATAAAAAACGCAGTCTCAAACGAAACACAAAATAATTTCCAAGAAAATCAAGAAGAACAATACACTCCACAGGAACAATATAATCCACAAGATCAATATAATTCTCAACCCCAAGCACCTCAAACATACCAACCTTCACAATATTCTCCAGATTCTCAAGACCAATATTATCAAAATCCGCAAGATTCATATTATCAAGGTGGACAAGATCAATATTCCCAAGGAGGATATGATAATTATTCTCAAACAGGCTCTAACGTAGACACAATAATGGAGATATCAGAACAGGTTTTCCTTGAAAAAATAAAAGACATTCAAAAAAAAGTCGCAAAACTTGATGAATCAAAAAAATTAACACAAGTGAAAATAGAAAACACAGAAGAAAGACTCAAAAGAATAGAATCAACAATTGACAAACTGCAAAGTGCAATTCTAGGGAAAATCGGAGAATACGGCAACAATCTTCAGGGAATAAAAAAAGAACTAGGTATGATGCAAGAAAGTTTTGGAAAAGCAATTAAAGATTACTCAACAAAATCAGCATATCACAAATAAAAAATTTCTAAAAAATAATTTTAACGATTAACCACTGCCCTTTCCTAATTGTTTCAATAATTTGTCCTGTGCCTTCTTTTCTGCGTCTTTATTACTATCTTTCATAACAATAGCAATTATTCCAATAATAAATGCAAGTCCAAGTATAACTGCCCAATATTCACTCCACCAATAATAACCCCATCCAAAATCATCAGACATATTAAATAAAATAACTAAAAATATTATTGCCCCAATTGCAAAATAAACATATTTTGTCCAAGTATTTTCACTACCATTATTTACTAGAAAAAACTCTAGTAAAATAACTGCTACTAATAAAATAGCCAAACCAACACCTAATTGAGGGAAAATTTCTGAAAAAAATCTAGGCACAAAATCAGTATTAACTGCAATTAATCCAACAACCACTGCAATGATTGCATTAACACCTTTATTGTCTTGAAAAGATTTTACTTTAGATAAAACACCAAAAACAATTGCAAAAATTAAAAGAAATGGGAGGACATAAGAAAAAAAACCCATTTGATTCCATTGAGCTACTAAATTTCCAATTACTCCGCCATAATAACCAGTTGAATATTGAAATAAAACCCCTTCTAACATATTCTACTCCGTGAATAAGATTTATAAATATTTTTATCCGCCATTCCCTTTACCTCCAATTCCTATTGCAAGAGCAATTGCTGCTGCAATCACAATTATAAAAATAACATTTGACCAAAAAGTGCCTCCAATTGAATCACCTGTAAAAAAATCCAAGACATCATCATTCCATTCTAATGCCCAAAGAACACCTCCTAATACAATTAAACCAAGTATTATTCCAAGAGTTATCTTAGCAGATTTACCATCAATTTTCGCATCGCCTCCAACAAGAAAACCCCATAACAACAATCCAATAAAGGCTATAACAATCAAAACAGTCAAAAACAAAATTAAATTACCAACAACTAATTTTGGAAAACCAGAAACAACAAAGACAAGTCCAATAACAAAAGAAACAAGTGCATTAAGTTGTTTCTTACCCTCGCCAAAAGCTTTTGTCTTCTCTAAAATTGCAAAAACAAGAAAAAACATTAATAGAAATGGAAGTACATACTCTGTGACCAACCAGTTTTGTAAAATCGTATCAGCCAATTTGATTACCTCTTCTTCCCAAAGAAATTAGGGAAATTAAAATTTTAATTTTAGCTTCTGCCATATAATGCTTATAATTCAACCTCTTTTAATAATGTTTCTAAAACTCACCAGGCACTTGTTCCTCGCCAAAATCTTGCTGACTTGGAAGCGCTGATTTGTTTATTATGAAAACATCACCAATAGACCTTACAAACTGATGCGGAATAACAACTCCTTTTGCCCCACCAACTAAAGACATAATTTTTCCACCGACTTTTATTCTCCAACCCATAATTCGATTTTCCTGCAAGTTAGCTTCTTCTATTTCACCAAAAAAATCTCCCCCGTCTGTATAAACTTTTGTCCCAATTGAATCAGTAATCTTTTTTATTATCATCATAAAAAATAATAAAGGAGATTTAAATAATTTTCCTTTGTCTAAAGCATATTTTGCAACATATAAGAAAGTTTATAAAAAATTCTAACCTTAATTAAAATGTTCAAAAGAGTAAAGATATTTGGAAGCGAAGTAACAAGTATTATTTTGGCATCATTTGTTATCGCCCTCGTCGTAACATTGCTCGAATCGATTCAATCTTTTGCCTACATAACAATTCTAATGTTAATTATAATTTCAATAAATATCTTCGGCAAAAAAATAACTGCTTATTACTATGATACAGAAATCAAAGTACAATTATGGGAATTAAAAAGATATTGGTTTAGAGCTCATAACAAATTCCAGCGCCCATTTCCAATAGGAATAATTCTTCCTATAATATTGACTACATTGACCTTCGGATTAGTAAACTGGATGGGTTGCCTAACCTTTAATGTTAAAAAACCAATACACAAAGTAGCTCGAAGACACGACAAAACAGATTATAGTTTTTCAGAAGTTACTGAATGGCAAACAGGCGCAATTGCCGTCGGAGGTTTT
>CAZWYG010000001.1:17167-24763 GCA_964638105.1 Candidatus Woesearchaeota archaeon | reverse complement strand
TTCATTCATTTCCGTTCTCCTAAATTTTTAATTGCATCTTCAGTATAAATAACAATTCTTCCCAACCCACCTTTTGCTAAATCATTAACACCAAGATTTTTAACATTAACAACATCAAAGATTTTTGTTTTCAAGTTTTCTTTTTCACCAACAACAATTAATGCACCTGCGCTTTTCTTATATTTTCGACCTCGCAATTTCCCTTTTCCAGCACGAATACTTTTTGTTTGCTTTGCAACTTCAAACAAATCTTTTCCTAAAATATCTTTAAAATTTTTAACAAGTTCTTTTGTCTTCAAACTAATAATTTTAGAATCAATTACAAATGGAACTTCCTTGTTTAATTTTTCAATTCTGAAATATTTTTTCTCAACAAAATTCTTATTCGCTGTTGCACTCAAAGCTGATTCAAATGCAATCTTTATTTCTTTTTTGTTTATTTTTTTAGAATTTAACATTGAGATTGCTTTTGGAGGATGAGCTCTTCGTCCACCTCGTGTATTCGGAACAGTTGCACCTTCCCAATTAAACTGTGTTCCACGTCGAGAAAAAATCTTTCGCGGAACTCTTGAAATTCCTCTTCCATACTGAGATTTCCATACATGTCTACGGTGATTAAGTTTACCGCTTGCAGAATAATTTCCAGCATCAGGATTTGCTCCATACGGTTGCCAATTTTTCTTTGCTTCCAAAACCTTTGCAACAACATCTTCACGAATTGTAACAGCAAAACATTTAGGTAAATTTATTGTTCCTTTTTCTTTTCCATCAATTGTTAGTATTTTTGTTTTTATCATCGTAACACCCTCAATAATTCATAATTTTTCTTTTTAGTTTTTTTAGTTTCTCGTAAAGCAGCAGTTGCAATAAGTTGTCTTTTTGCAGGACCTTGAACAGAACCAGAAACAAGAATATAATTTGTCTTGAGATTCCCATAGTTTTTCAAATCTTTAAATTTGTCCTCTGTTTTTCCTAAATCAATTATTTTGTTATTATAAACAACACGTGTGTGCATTCCCATTTGTCCTGCCATTGGAACACGAAATGTAACTCGTGCAGGATGCCACGGCCCAATACTTCCAACCTTTCTTTCACCTTTCTCTGACTTGTGGACACGAAGTTTGATTCCAAATCTCTTAACAGGTCCTTGAAAACCCTTTCCTTTAGTTAATCCTCTAAAATCAACTAAACCATTTCTTTCAAAAACATTTTCAACTAAAATCTCTTTTCCTAAATTTTCTTTAACAAAACCCATCTTTTCTTCAACACTTCCAGAAAGACCCACCTCAACCATGTCAGGTTTTTTCTTAATTCCAGTAGATTTTACAACAGAATAACAAATTAACTTAATATCATCATACTCTTTTTTAACACCTTCAATTTTCTTAGAATAATTCTTTGGAACTTTAATTTTCTTTTTTAATTCCTTATCAAGATTTGAAGATAAGATTTCATCAACAACTTCTTTGTTTTTGTAGAATCTAATGGAAAATATTTTCATTGCAGGACACTCGAGAATTGTCGCAGGAACAACAATTTCCTTTCCTTTTGTCATTGAATCTTCACTCAAATCTTTAACAAGAACAGAAACCATTCCAGCTTTATAACAAATAAAACCCTTCAGAGCTTTCTCAGAATTAATTGTATTCCAGTTTACTCTAGGTAAAAACTTATTAGCTCGCTTACGCGGCCAAAATTGTAGACTTCCCTTTCTTGGTGATTTTCTCGTTGGCATTTCTAAATAATCTAGCGAAGATTAACATTTTATTACCCTGGATAAAATATCAAGAAAAAATGTGTTTTTAAAGTTTGTGGGATGTTGGAAATTATGCTGAAAACTCAACTTCACTCTCCATTTCTTCACCATCAATAATTGCTTCTCTAACAATCTTTCCAACTCTTTTAGATTCCTCACGAATTTTTGCAAAATCCTTTGAATTTCTCAATTCTTCTGGAATTTCAATTTTTTCTATAAAAAAAGTATGATTAATCTTAGCATCCTTAAAATCCTCTTTACTCGTGCCATTTAAGGTATCAAAAACAAAACTCTTCGCAATTTCCTCATCAGAAGTTTTCAAAGAACAAAAATTAACTTTTGGAGTCTCATCCCCTTTTCCAGGTTTTCCAGACTTCGGAGCTTTTGGTTTAATCTTTAATTTATTCTCTTCAACATCAAAAGTCAATGCAAAAAAATTCTTAGGAAATTTTTCTAACAAATTAACTAATTCGTCCCCAGACATTTCAGAATCAATTAAATATCTTTTCACGCCTTGAAATTGTTTTTTATCTTTGAATTCTAATTCTCCTGTCAAATCAGAAGTAGAAACAATTGCTCCAGTTACTTTTGTTTTAGAACTACCAAGTTTGTTTGCCATAATTCTCACAAGCTCATTAGCGAATTCAGCAGAAGTTTTAATTGTCCAGCCTTTTGCTGTTTTCTTCACTTCAACCAATGCTCTGTGTTTAAATTCTCCCTTGGAAAATTTCTGGAATTGTAAATGAACTGTTTGATCACACTCCTTATCAAAAATCTTTTTTATAAAATTCATAGACATTAAAATTTATCTTATTTAAAAATCTTCTCTTAACACTTTAGTGCTATTTCAGTTTTTTCTACTATTGTATTTTATTTTTTTCTAAAAAAGAAACCTCTCATCAACAACTTTATAAATTTGAAATCTCTTTTAATCAATGGAAAGTAATGAATTTAAGAAAATTATGTCCCTTGTGATACTTGCGATTCTTGGCGTCTTATCATTTCTTTTACTAAAACCAATACTTCTCTCAATAATTATAGGAGCAATCTTAGCTTTAATACTCTCTCCAGTTTATGACTTTATTTACAAAAGAATACACTCAAAAAATCTCTCTGCAATTATAATTTGTCTTGCTTTATTGTTAATGATTATTCTTCCACTTTGGTTTTTAACACCTTTGATAATTGATCAATCATTTAAGGTTTTTCAGAATTCTCTGAATGTGGATTTTGTCACACCTTTACAAAGTATTTTTCCTTCACTTTTTGCATCAGAACAAACAGCAAATGAATTAGGTTCAATAATTCAATCTTTTATTACAAAAGCAATAAACTCTTTTACAAATTCACTCGGAGACCTTATTCTTAATTTTCCAACTTTGTTTCTTCAACTCCTTGTAGTAATCTTCACTTTTTTCTTTTTACTTAGAGATAAGGATTTATTTGTATCTTATCTAAGAAGTATTCTTCCTTTTGGAAAAGAAACAGAAGATAAAATATTTGATTCTTCAAGAGACATAACCTATTCAGTTATTTATGGTCAAATTGTTATTGGAATGCTTCAAGGAATTATTGTAGGTATTGGTTTTTTTGTGTTGGGTATTCCAAATGCGCTTTTCTTAGCAGTTCTTGCATGTTTTGCAGGAATATTTCCGATAATTGGAACAACAATTGTTTGGGTTCCTGTTGTGATTTATCTTTTAATCGAAGGAAACACTTTCTCTGCAATGGTTCTAACAATTTTCGGATTAACTTCAAACATTGTTGATAATTTTTTGAGGCCAATAATTGTATCAAAAAGAGCAAGAATGCATTCTGCAATAATTTTAGTAAGTATGGTTGGAGGATTATTCTTGTTTGGGGTTCTGGGATTTATTCTCGGCCCATTAATAATTGCGTACTTTTTTATAATTCTAGATTTATACAGAAACAAAAAAACAAATGGAATATTTATCTCTCATGATTCTTCTTCAGAAAAATTGACATTTAATTTTTTAAGATAAATATAAAAAAGACTTTTATTTTTTAAATCATGGAATTGAAGGTGAGAGTTTTGAATTGGTCTGCAGGGATTCCTGTGGTCATGCTTTCTAAAAAAACAGCAAAAAAAATTGGAGTCCATGCTCTTGAAAGAGTCTCAATAAAATTAAACTCAAAAAAGTTAAAAGATATTTTTACAACAGTGGATATTGTCGATGGGATTTGTTCAGATAATGAGATTGGAATTTCACTTGAGTTAAAAGAAAAATATTCTTTAAGAAGAGGTCAAAAAGTTGACATTAATATCGCTTCAAATCCAGAAAGTTTAATGTTCATAAAGAAAAAATTTAGAGGAGAAAAATTATTCAAAAAAGAGATTTCTCAAATAATTAAGGATGTGGTAAATAACTCTCTTTCTGACGTGGAGATAGCACTATTTATTTCAGCAATGTACAAACAAAAAATGACAAGAAAAGAAACTATTCATCTTATTGAAGCAATTCTTGAATCAGGCAATCTAATAACTTTCAAAAACAAATTTGTAGTTGATAAACATTCTATAGGAGGTATTGCAGGAAACAGGACAACACCAATAATTGTTTCAATTTGTGCATCAGCAGGATTGCTTTTTCCAAAATCTTCTTCAAGAGCAATAACATCTTCAGCAGGAACAGCAGATGTCATAGAAACAATCGCACCTGTTGAGTTTTCAATTAAGGAAGTGAAAAAAATAGTTAAAAAAACAGGAGGCTGTCTTGTTTGGGGTGGTGCACTTGGGATGGTGCCTGCAGATGCTAAAATAATACAAATAGAAAAAATGCTCAACATGGATCCTGAAGCCCAATTGCTCGCTTCAATAATGTCTAAGAAACTTGCAAGTGGGAGCAAGTATATTCTCATTGATATCCCTTATGGGCTCAATGCAAAAGTTGATTTAAAAAAAGCAAAAAGACTTCAAAAAGAGTTCGAATTTTTAGGTAGGCATTTTAAGAAAAAATTAAAGGTTGTCTTAACAAAATCAAATGAACCAATGGGAAGTGGTGTCGGACCTGCCCTTGAATTGCGAGATGTAATTGATATCCTGGACCCAAGATTAAAAGGCCCTCGGGATTTGGAAGAAAAAGCTCTTTTTTTAGCAGGAGAAATATTTGAAATGGCTGGCAAAGCAAAAAAAGGTAAGGGGCTCTTGATGGCACAAAATATTCTTGATTCAGGAAAAGCATTCAAAAAATTTAAAGAGATAATAAAAGCCCAAGGTGGAAAATTAAAAACTATTGAACCTGGAAAATTTAGAAAAGATTTTTTTGCAAAAAAATCAGGAAAGATAACAGAAATAGATAGTAAAAAAATAAATGCTCTTGCAAGAAGTGCTGGTTGTCCTGCAGACAAATTTGCAGGGCTTTATATTTACCACAATATTGGAGAGTATGTAAAAAGAGGAGACAAACTAATTACTATTTATGCTGAATCAAAAATGCGTCTCAAGATTGCCAAAAAGAATTATAAGAAAAATAAACCAATTAAAATTTAGGATAACTAATTTTTTAAACTCGTTTTTTCTAGAAAAATATGACGATAAACCCTCATAATGAACTATTAATTTATTTTAAGAAAAATCTCTCCAAAGGATATACTATCGAATCTCTAAAAATCGCATTAGTCAAACAAGGTTACTCAAGTATTTCTATAAGTAGGGCATTAAAAGAAATTAATGAGGAACTTGCAAAAAAAGCACCAGTGTTTAAAGAAAAACCAAAAATAAAATATGAAGTAATTGATGAAAATGATAATCCAGTTGAAACAAAGAAATCTTTTTTGAAAAGGTTTTTTAGATAATTATTTCTCAACTCCGTCAAGAACCCGACAATCAGGACTCATCAAATAAACAAAATCCTCTTTGAATCTCAAACCTCGATAAATCTTTTGCCAGAATTCTCTTTGCGCTTTGTCTTTATAAAAATCCCAATAATACATTGGCTTTGTTCGATGAAGAATCTTCCAAAACGCATCTTTTACATTTGGATTTGGATATTTTGTAAAAACAATTGAATTGCATTGCTCCCCAGGAAAATCCATTCCTCTTCCACTCCTCGTTGAAAACAGAACATCAATCTCTCCCCTCTTGAACTTCTGGATAATTTTTCCTCTTTTATCCTGAATTTGTTTGTCTTTTAATTTATCACGACTAATTAAATTTTTTAATTTAAAATTTTCAATTTCTTCAGAACTTGGTAAATCCATAAATGCATTAACATGAACCAGTGTCGGCTTTTTTGAATTCCCGACACACTTATCCAAACTTCTCAAATAATCCCCGCGATTAAAGTTCCCATTTGAAAAATTAGAATATTTGCAATCTCTTTCCAAACCTGTTTTCTGAAGTTCGATTCTTCCTTGCGCCTCTGTTTCAGCATTAATAATTTTAAAATTCTTCAAGCCGAAAATATTTTTCAAAACTTTTTCTGAATGAATTGTTCCTGACATTAAAACAAAAACTTTGTTCTTGTCAACTAACTCTTGAAATCGTTTTTCCAAATTTGTCGTTACAATGCTCATAACTAGACTATTTTCTTTTTTACTAACAGTAACATAACTTTCATTTAGAAAATCCTCAAACAATCTAGCAGTTTCTTCAACTTCAAAGACATAGCTCTCATCATCAGCGTCGTCAAGAAACTCTGAATTCTTTAGAAAAATTTTCAATAAATCATAAATTCCAGTTTCTTTCAGAGGAATAATCTCATCATTAAAGATAGCATCATTGATTCTTTTGTTTTTCTTAATAGAATTAATTATTTCATTTAGCTCCCGTATAATTTTTCCACTCTCTTCTTTTTCCAAAAAGACATTCATCAGAGAATTCTGCAGCCTTTCAAGATTAATACTTCTTTGTGCAGATAAACTATCTAAAAATTCATCACACTCATCAATAATCTCAACCTCTGTCTCAGGTTTTCTGTCCATTGCAGACTCTAAAAGATACTTCATTGAGTTAAAAACAATTACATCTGAATCAATATAAGAATTAAACTGCTCGTAAAATCTGCAACCTTCTCGTCGCTGGTAAAACACAAAAGTTTTTCCATTGAGACCTTTGTAAGTTCTTTGCTTTGCATTCACAAAACTCTTTCCTCCCAGTTCATATTTGTCAGATAAAACAGGGCACCAGTAAGGGCAAACACCTGCAACAGAAACTCGCTTTACATCTTTTATGTCCAGGAAATTTCTATAATTAACATCTTTATTTCTCTTTAGATAATTTTTTATTCTATTCCAATTCTTTTCTTTAATATCAATCTTGCACGGAATATTATGGTTATCCGCAGACAAATTTGTTTCTTTTTTTTCTTTGCGACCTTCAAAAATATCATTTAATCGCGAATTTATTTCTGTTTTCAGTTTAGGAATTATTGTCTGATTATCCTCGAGAAACTTGCACTTGTGATTGTTTCGGCCTGTAATCACACTAATTTTCAACTTCTCTCCATTATTCTTTAAAACATATTTCTTATTTTTATAATCTTCTTTGTATTGCTCTTGCAAATTTTTTATTGGAACAATAATTGAGGTCTTTCCAAGTTCTTTTGCAATATTTAGCGCAATCGCAGATTTTCCAGTTCCGCAAATTCCATGTATAAAAATTATTCTATTTCCTTCTTTAATTGAGTTCAAAACTTCATTTACAACATCTTCCTGAGTCTTACCATTTGAAAAAACTCTTGGTTCAAGATAATTTCCATTAGAATATAAAGACCATTTCATTCTGAAAGCCTCCGCATTGTTTGGGATGAAATGAAAATCTTTCGTTCGAAACTGAAATTTTGGACGAATGGAAATTTCTTTGAAATTTGCTTTGATTT
>CAZWYG010000001.1:0-17067 GCA_964638105.1 Candidatus Woesearchaeota archaeon | reverse complement strand
CTAATTCTTTATCAATGTCCACACCATTCAAGCTCGCAACAAGCGACTTCAATTGCGCGTCATCAGCCTCGACACCAGCAGCTACAACAACTTTCTTCAAATTGTCTTCATTGACTTCTTTCCCTGCTTTATGCAGTAAAAGAGCCGCATATATGTTTTCCATTATTTATTCCTCCCAACTCTAAGTTGAGCATAAACTTTGTCAATTGATTCTCCCAATTCAATTCTTGTCATGTTCTCTAAATTTCTCGTGCTATCAAGTATTATTTGTGCATGCTGTTTTCTTATTGAATCTCCATATTCCAAATCTGGAGCAATTAGTTGTTTCATTAAATCATAAGCTTCTAATCTTCCTCCCCAATTTTTTTGTTCTGTTTCATTCATTTTATTCAACACCTCCAAGATTTGACTGATAATTTAAAGAATTTATTAAATCATCCATTATTTCTAAGAACGAATTTTTGTATTCTCTTGCAAATTTTAATGCATCTTCAAACCCTTTTTCTGCAACTTTTCTTTCAAGAGCATCTACAAATTTTTCTTTTATATCATAACCTTTTTCTACAAGATTTTCTGTAGCTTTTCTATATATAACCTCACTATCTTCTCCATTCATTTTATCCAAAAAGGGCCCCCAAGCCTTCAGCCGCAGCTGCTTTTTCCTCCTCAGGTTTTTCTTTAGTATTTTCTGTTTTTTCATCTACAACTTCAGCAACAGGTTCTGGCCTCGAAGAGGTACTCGCCACTTCTTGTGGTTCTCCAGTAAAAATTCTATTCAATTTGTTTGCTTGAGCCCCAGCTTTTGAAATAAAGACCTTAATTGTATCTTTTGAAAGATAATTAATACCAACAGCAAAACTAAGTGATTTTGCAGAAGCATCTTTTAACATTGCTAAAGTTCCTGCAGTATCAATTTTTATTTCAGCATAAAATTTCTTAGCATCACTATCAAATGAGCAAACAGGAATAAATCCAATTGTGAATGGCTTAATATCTAACTTCGTCATTAAGTCAGCTGCACCTTGTGAAATCTTTTCTCCTTTCTTCGCAATAACTTTTGATTGCTTAATTGCAATTTTACCTTTATCAATTTGAATCTGAATTCCAAGTGCACCAAGTTCTGAAATCGCAGGACCAGGAACCAAATCAGTCGGACCTTCTTCAACAGTAATATCTTCTGGAGCTTCTTGACCAGGTTTTGCCTTCGCTGGACTCGTGCTCTTTAACAAATCTCCTGCAAGTTCAAATGAATCAACATCTGAAAATAAAATCGCAAAACTATCATCAAGACTTTCCTTTAACTCAATCATCTCAGGAATTTTACTGTTATCAATTGCTTTCAAAATCATTCGTTTCTTAGGAACCTTGACAATTGCTTTTCCACGAAGCTTCTTTACAATTTCTTGAAATTGCGAACCAGGAATATTTTTTATTGAAACAACCAAAACAGTTTTTTTCTCTTTAATTAAATCAGATAATTCTTTCACAGCCTTCAACTTATATTGTGGAACTTTAGTCTTAGTCATCTTATTTTACCTCAATCTTAACAGGTTTAGTCATTGTGAATTTTACTTCAATATTTTTTATGTTTTCTTTATTTCTTGGAAGATTTTTCAAAAGCAAGTCATAAACAGCCATAATGTTTTCAATAATTTTCTTGTCATCCATGCTTTGCTTTCCAACAGGAACTTTTATGCTAGGTTCTTTTGTTCTAATTTTCAAACTATGATTTATTTTTTGAAGTGTCTCTTCAATTGTTTTGTCGTCGGCATTAAGAAGAATTCCAAGCTGCGGGGACGGCATTTTTCCAGAAGGACCAAGTGCTCGTCCAAAAGTTGTCGCAACCTTTGGCATCAGCGAAGACTGTGCAATAAAAAAATCAAACTTATCAACTAATCTCTTTAATTCTTTTTTATCTTTATATCTCTTAAATTCTTCACTAGTAATTGTCTCAACCTTTGTATTCTTTGATTCAAAAAATCCACAAACATTCTTATCCTTGATTTTATTTGGAACACTAATAAATAAATTCAAAGGCGTTTTCTTCACATCGAACTTTTGCAAATTAACAACTAAATCAACTGTCTGGTCAAACTTTCGCTCTTTCCCTTTTCGCAATTCAGCAAGAGCTTTTTTTAATTCGTCTTTCAATTCTACCATTTTCTATTTGCAACCTCCCACATTACGCGCCACGAACATAGAATTTATTCCGTAACGATATGGTTCAATCGGTTAGAAATTTTAGATAAACTCTATTTAAAAAATGTTCGGTTATGTAAAATCACAATAATCCTTATAAAATCTCTAATCAATTTTCTTTATGGAACTTATAGCATTACTTTCATCTGGAAAAGGTTCGTGGGCACAGGTTTCTGGTTTAATGAAATATGGTGAGTGGGAAAAAATAATTTTAATTGGAAGTGAATTTGCAAAACAATTCAAGCATGAAAAAGAATTTGAATTTATTCAAGTGGATTTGAGCAAAAGAATAAAAGATTTGCGCGAGGAGTTTTCACAAAAACTAAAAGGCAAATTCAATGGAATGGAGGTCGCACTTTCAATTGCATCTGGCGACGGAAAAGAACACATGGCTTTAGTGTCAGCTTTGATAAATTTGCCCATCGGTGTTCGCTTTGCAGCCCTAACAAAAGAAGGTGTAATTGATTTGTAAAAATTATCTCTTTCGCAAAAATTTCTATCTTTAAACCCCTTTAATCTTCAAATCATTCTTATCTTTACCTAAAACAACAGCACAACTTCTTTCATGCTCATCGAGAAATTTGTATTTTTCTCCTCGACTTTGCAATTCTTTTTCAAGTGCACGCGCAAATTCCAAAACATCTTTATGCCAAGGCATTTTTTCATAACCCAAACGCGCTCTAGCAAAACCCACACTCATAAAACCCTTTAACTCAATAAATGTTGGTTGAGCTTTTTTAATCAACTCTGCAAATTCTTTAATATTTTCTTTAGACATATTCAAATCTTTAATTAAATTAATACGAAAGACAGTTCGACAACTTAGCAGAGGTAAAATCCCTAAAGTTTGATTTAATTTTTCCCAAGCATCTTTTTCACAGCTTCGGTGAAATTTAATATAATCTTTTTTATTTGAAGAATTCACACTAACATAAAGTTGCGTTGGCAATTGATTTTTATTTTTTAATTCTCTTATTTTTTCAGGAAGTAATCCATTTGTAACAAGAAAACTGGTCTTTCCTCTTCGACGAAGTTCTTCAATTAGCTCTCCAATTTTTGAATAAATTGTGGGTTCACCTGAAAGAGAAATCGCAAATTGGTTTGGTTCTTGCGCCTCTTCCCATTTTTTAATATTTGTTTTTGAAATTTTTTTCTTGTTTTTGGAACTCGGTTTAAATCCAATTAAAAGTTTTCTCTGCGCTTCAATACATCCATTAATAATTTCTAAAGGAGAATCTTCTTTAGATATTTTAGTTCCAATTGTATGTTCAATTGCTCTCCAGCAATGCAAACATTTGTTTTGACACCACATCACAGCAGGAGTCATCTGACAACATTCGTGACATTTTATTCCATAAAATTTTTCTTTATAGCAAACGTTTTCGTCACGTAGACTTTTTTTAGTCCAGTGACAAATTTGAACAGCAGAGTGTTTACCGATAACAGAATAATTCTGTTTTTCTAAAATTTTTTTTATTTCATGGTTCATAATAAAATAAAAAATAAGAACTAGAATTTAAAAGTTTACAAAATAAAATAATAAAAAATTAAGAAGATTATCTTCTCTTCTTTTTCTTTACTGCTTTTTTCTTCACAGCCTTTTTCTTAGCAACCTTCTTTCTAACTGCTTTTTTCTTAACAACCCTCTTCTTCACAGCTTTCTTCTTTACAGGTTTTTTCTTCACTACTTTCTTTTTAGTTGCTTTCTTTCTAACTGCTTTTTTCTTTTTCGCTGGCATTTTTTTAACCTCTTTTAATTAAGTTTGTAAGACTATATCTCACTTTATTAGTAGATTAAACAATTTGTTATTTAAATATTTTTCTTAAAATAGAATTATCTAAAAAAAGAAATTCCCCAAGCAAACATAACTAACAAAAGCAAAAATAAAAAAAACATAGTCGATAAACTAAACATTTTTTTTGCTAATTTTTCTTTTTTAGTAATTGCTAAAATTGTAAGATAAAAAAATCTTCCGCCATCAAAAATTCCAACCGGAAGCATATTAACTAACGCAACACTAATACTAATCAAAATAATCCACCACAAAAGATTGTAAATAAAAATTCCTGCATCTCCAATTACCGACGAATAATATATATTTTTATCTTTAAATGAATTAATTATATTCGCAACCTTTCCGCCAAGACTTTGTGTATTATAACCTTCAAAAACAATTCCAATCCAAGGCATTTTTTCTTGAAAAGGGCTTTCACCAACGATTAAATCATATTCTTCTTCACCTTCATCTGTTTTTGCGATTATCTTAATTTCATCGCCAATCTTTTTACTTTCAATCTCTTTCCCTAGTTTATCTAAGGAATTTACAGATTCTCCGTCGATACTAATGATTGCTCCATACAAACCTGCTTCAATTGCAGGAGAGTTTTCATAAACTAACGCAAGATCATTGTAAAACTCTTTTACTCCATGATAATTTCCATCTGTTGTTTGAACATAAGTGTAATTATCCAAAGAAACTAATTCTTCATAAGTTGGATTATCAAAAGTTAGATTTCCAATCATTGTAATTGTAGATGTTGGAATCGCAGTGTAAACATAATCATCAAATATGACTCCTGATGGCTGAAATGCAAACGAGAAAAATAAAATCATTACTACCATAAAGAAAATAGCAGTCACAGTATTTGCAAAAGTTCCTGCAGACAAAATACTTAATTGAGGAAATATTTTTTGCTTTTGCATTTTCTCCTCGTCGAGTTCAACAAATGCTGCTAGAAAAACAGGACAAAAAAATGGAAAAAATCCAAATCCAGTACTTTTTACTTTAATTTTATTATAAGTAGAATAAATTCCATGTGCAAATTCATGTGTGATTGCAATTATTGCAAGAATAACTATCCAATAAACAAAATAAAAACTAGGCAATCCTGGAATAATTTTATCTACATATGGAACAATTGGCATTATTGGCGGGACCTTAATCATCTTTACAAATTCAAGATTAAATAAATAAGTCCACATTAATTTCAAAACAAAATACAAACCAAATATCATTAAAAAGTAACCAAGCCCCACGGAAACATAACTAAAAAATTTCAAAGTTTTCTTATATTTTGTTCCAACTTTCTCAATAAGTCTCAAACCCCACGGTGTTTTGTACAAAAAAAGCAAACCTTCTTTCTTTAAATTTTTTCTACGAGTATAAAGAAAAAAAACTATTCCAATTACAAACAACACCAACAAAATCAAATCGTAAATTATAAAGCTCATTTTTCACCTATTTTTTCTTCAAAGTTCGAAAAGCACTCTTTTTGCATTTTCTGCACCTTACTTTACCTTTCAAAACTTTTAGAGGATCAATTCTTTGCTTTGTCTTGCATTTTTTACAGACAAACATATTCTTGAACATTCTATTTTGTGCTTCTGGAATTTTAGTAGCCATATCAAATTAGAATTAGATGGTTTTTAAAATTATTCACTTATTATTTCAACAAGTTTGCCTTCTTTCATTTTATAATGTCTATCACTAAGAATATCTTTGTTTTTGGATAAGTTTTGGACAGAAAAGATAAATTTTCCTTCGTGATTGTTATAGATTGAGATATTATATTTAGTTACCTCTAATTGTGCAAATGGATGTTCAGCCACAAGATATTTTTCTTCTATTTTTGGAGGAAGGTTTTCAATTTGTTCTAATGCTAAGGCTATTTCTCTAAAATCATTAATATTAAAATCCCAATATTTTTGAAATTTTCTATCCCTAAGTCTAATATCTTCATTAACTTTAATCATTCATAATTAAACCATATTTCTTTTTATTAATTTATATCTTAGAAAAGATGTTTTAGAATCAAAGTTTTCTCTTTATTATTTTCGTTCCTTCAATATCCCAATACTCACAATTACCATTTTCCTCAAGAGAATTAAATAAATCTTCTTCAGGACAATCAATTTCCATTGTCTCAAAAGTTTCTAAATCCATTACACTTGCCTTGC
Organism: Candidatus Woesearchaeota archaeon; assembly: GCA_964638105.1. GTDB lineage: Archaea > Nanobdellota > Nanobdellia > Pacearchaeales > GW2011-AR1 > ARS1301. The sequence continues at coordinate 10,910 of CAZWYG010000001.1, read as the reverse complement.
TGTCGCTCTTTGACAAAACCTGGGCTTTACTTTTGTTAACCATAGGTACTTCAAGTCTTTCATGACCTGGAACAACAAAAACTTTTTTGTTTCCATTAATTATTCCAACCGCCTCTAAACGACACTTTGCATGCCCGTGCTTGCCAGTCTTGCTCACATCCATTTTTCTAACAGTATAAACCTCTCCGTCAAGAATAATATTAGTTCCAACCTTCGCCTCTGTTGCATTTATAATTTTTAAAACCATAATCTAAGAAAAGAAATACATTTATAAAGATTTTTGTAAAAATTCTTTTATGCTACAAAAAAACGATTTCATTGAAATAGAATTTACAGGAAAAATAAAACAAGGAGAAATATTTGATTCAAATATTAAAGAAGATTTAGAAAAAACAGAATTAAAAGTTGAAGCAAAACCTTTCACATTTTGTCTTGGCCAGGGAATGTTTTTACAGGGAATTGATGATTTTCTTGTAGGAAAAGACATAGGAGAATATGATATTGAATTAAAACCAGAACAGGCATTTGGAAAACGCGACCCAAAAAATATCCAGATGATTCCAATGAAAGTATTTGCACAGCATCAAACTCAACCTTTTCCAGGAGCAGTATTTAATTTCGACGGAAAAACCGCAAAAGTTTTATCTGTTTCAGGAGGAAGAGTAATGGTAGATTTCAACAGCCCATTAGCAGGAAAAGAAGTAAAGTACAAGGTTAAGATTCTAAAAAAAATAGAAAAACCCGAGGACAAAGTTAATGCATTAAATGATTTTTTATTTAGAAAAACATTTGATTTTGAAATCAAAGACAAAAAATTAATTATGAAAGTTGAAAAACAAATGAGCAAATTCGTGGAATTATTCAAAGACAAATTCAAAGAAATTCTAGATTTAGATTTAGAGGTTCAGGAAATCGAGGAAAAGAAAGAAGAAGGCAAGAAATCACAATAATATTTAAAAAATAAGTTTTTCCCTAATAATTTATGGCAAGAGTCTTAATGGTTCCTGAAGAAATTAATTTCGTAAAAGAATATACTCTTCCTGATTTACATGATGTGGGTTATGATGTTTCTCTAATGAAAAATCCAAAAGGATTAATAGAAAGAATAAATTCTTGGAATCCAGATGCCCTTATTCTTGGAATAAAATTTGAAGAATACAATGGATTGGATCTTTTGCAAGATGTTAGGCATGAATTTGAAAATCTCCCAACAATCCTTCATACTGCTTATGATACTTTCAAAGAAAATATGAAATCTATTGCTGCTGATTTTTATATTCTTAGAAGTCATGATTCTTCTGAATTACTTCAAAAATTAGATATGGTTCTTGCAATCTAATTATAAAAATTTAATCATGCTTTAATTTTCTAAATAAATAGCGCTCTTCACGAACCCTTTATCAAAATCCGCAAAGCGATTTTTATCACAATAATCCTTAAAAATCCTATCATTCTATTTTGATATGGAAGAAATTTATTCAAGAGAGGAAAATTCTTTTAACCCTTCAGGAAATTCTGAATTAAGTGCAATTGATAAAGAATTAGAAGCAATGATACAAAAGCAAGTTGCAAAAATAAGAGTTGTTGGTTGTGGCGGAGGAGGTTGTAATTCCTTAAGTCGCATGAGAGAAATTGGAATCAAAGGAGGAGAGTTAATTGCAATAAACACTGATGCACAAGATTTACTATATGCAAATTCTGATGCTAAAATTTTAATTGGAAAAGAATTAACAAGTGGTTTAGGTTCCGGAAGCAATCCAAAGGTCGGGCAAGAAGCTGCAAAAGAATCAGCAACAGAAATAAAGAAAAAACTTGCAGGTTCTGACATGATTTTTATAACATGTGGTTTAGGAGGCGGAACAGGAACAGGTGCTGCACCAGTTGTAGCTGAAATTGCAAAACAGCAAGGAGCATTAACAATTGGAGTCGTGACATTACCTTTCACAATTGAGGGAAGAAAAAGAATTGAAAATGCAATGGACGGACTTGAAAGATTAGAATCAGTAGTTGACACATTAATAGTTATACCAAACGATAAACTTCTAGAATTAGCACCAGATTTACCATTGCACACTGCTTTCAAAATAGCAGACGAAATTTTAACAAACGCAGTCAAGGGAATAACAGAATTAGTAACTTCTTCTGGTTTAGTTAATTTAGATTTCGCAGATGTTCGGGCAATAATGTCTGACGGAGGAGTTTCACTAATTGGAATGGGTGAGTCAGACACAGAAAATCGCGCAGCTGACGCAATCACAAAAGCAATTGAGAATCCTTTATTAGACGTAGATATCTCTGATGCAACAGGTGCACTTGTGAATATAATTGGAGGTTCAAATATGTCTCTTGACGAGTGCAAAGAAATAATCGAAGACGTTGGAAACAAATTAAGCCCTGATGCAAAATTAATCTGGGGAGCGCAAATCTCAGAAGACATGGGAAAATCAATTCGAGTTTTATTAATTGTAACAGGTGTCAAAAGCTCGCAAATCACAGGACATCGCGAACCAATTGAAGACATCCGCCATCGAGAAATCGAAGAAGAATTAGGAATAGATTTTTTTGAATAAATTTTAAAAACCCTTTATTCTAAATAATTTATGAAATTAGTTCAAAGTTCAAAATCATTTTATGTAAAGTGTCGCAGAGTTTGGAGTGCACTCAAAAAACCCTCGAGAAAAGAATTCGGGCAAGTTGCTAAAATTTCTGCAATTGGTATTGCAATTTTAGGAATATTGGGCTTCATAATTTCACTGATTATGAAGATTTTTCTTTAGAAAATTTTAAAAACCTTATCAATTACTTAATTACATCTTTCTAAGATTTTTATGTCTTAGTTGGAGCCGAGCGATTTCGCAAGAAATATTCAGTCGAAGATAAAATAACGACAGCAAAATTTAAAAATCCAAGCGAATTCAGGAGTTAAATAAAATGATTTTTATTATAAAAGTAACAACAAACAAAGAAGAAAACGCTGTTGACATGATTTCAGAAAAGGCAAAAAGAAAAGAACTTAATGTTTATTCTGTCTCGCGTCCACACGGATTGCGAGGATATGTTTTACTCGAAGCAGAAGATCGTGACTCAGCAGAAGAAGCAGTTTTCAATTTACCGTACGTAAAAGGAATAATTGGAAAGACAATTACTTACGAAGAAGTTAAAAATATGATCGAACCTTCTGTTGAAAACATCTCAATTGAAGAAGGAGATATTGTAGAAATGATAGCAGAACCATTCAAAAAAGAAAAAGCAAAAGTCACGCGAGTTGACAAGCAAAAAGAAGAAGTAACAGTAACTTTACTAGGAGCAGTTATTCCATTGCCTGTAACAGTTAAAATTGACAATGTAAAAGTTGTCCGTCGTGAAAACGAAGAGGATGAAGATGCAAATTAAACTTTTAGCAGAAGGAGGAAAAATGAAACCAGGACCAGCACTTAGTCAAAAGTTGGGACCTGCTGGAATTCCAATGCCGCAAGTAATTACAAAAATAAACGAGGCAACAAAAGAATTTAAGGGAATGAAAGTTCCTGTTGAGTTGGAAATTGATTTAGGAACAAAAGAAATTGAAGTCAAAGTTTTCTCACCGCCTGTTTCAGAATTATTGAAAAAAGAATTAGGAATTGAAAAAGGTTCTGGAATGCAAGCAAAAGTAAACTCAGCAAATGCTTCAATTGAGCAAATAATCTCAGTTGCAAAAACAAAGTTCCAGAATTTACTCTGCAAAGATTTGAAAGCAGCAGTAAAAACAGTTGCTGGAAGTTGTGTCTCCCTTGGAGTTTTAATTGAGAACAAATCTCCTGTTGAAATTATTCAGGATATTGATGAAGGAAAATATGATAAAGAAATTAATGAGGGGAAAACAGAAACTTCTGATGAAAAGAAAAAAGAACTTGATGAGCATTTTGAGAAAATAAAAAAAGAACAGGAAAAGTTTGTCAAGGCACAGGAAGCAAAGAAAGCAGAGGAGAAAAAAGAAGAACCTGCAAAAGAGGAAGAGAATAAATAATTCTAAATTGATTTAATTTTGAATTTCGCAAACCCGTAAGATTTCGTTTCACTTAATCTTAAGATGGGAGCGCCCGGATTTGAACCGGGGTCGTCAGGTCCCAAACCTGAAAGGCTACCAGGCTACCCCACGCCCCCTCGAATAAGTATCACACAAATATTTTATAAAACTATTGTATTTCTCTAGAAAAACACTTACCAAACTTTTAAAAACAAAAAATCTTCTCTATTTCTATAAAATGCCAAGCAAATTAAAAAAATCAAAATCAGCAGGAAGATTCGGACCAAGATATGGAAAAAAAGTTCGCGCAAAACTTGTAAAAGTAGAGGATAAACAACGTAAAAAACAAAAATGCCCTTTTTGTGGTAAACTTGGTGTTAAACGTCTTGCAAAAGGAATTTGGAAATGCCCAAGATGTGAAAAAAAATTCGCAGGAGGAACTTATTACTTAGATTAAATTTATAAGTCTAGAAAAATAAATATAAAATGGTTCAATATAAATGTTTTAAGTGTGACAAGAAAATCAAAAGCGAAGATTTGAAAAAAAGATTTGTCTGTCCAAATTGCGGAAGCCGAATTTTTTTCAAGCCACGAACAAAAGTAAAAAAAATTATAGCTGATTAATCAAAATGTCTGAAAATAAAATACAAGAATTGCAACTTTTAGAACAGAATTTACAGAATCTTCTAATGCAAAAGCAGGCTTTTCAAATGGAACTCTCAGAAACTCAGTCTGCAATTGAAGAGATAAAAAATTCAGGTGAAGAAGTCTTCAAGATTGTTGGACAGATAATGGTCAAGTCAGATAAAACTAAGATTCTTGAAGAATTAAAAAACAAAGAAAGATTATTGAATCTTAGAATGACTTCTTTTGAGAAACAAGAGACAACACTTTCAGAAAAAGCAGAAAAATTACAAAAAGAAGTTCTTGAAAAAGAAAAGAAATAGTCCAAAAAATCACAGAAATATTTATAAATCTCTCCACTCTGATTTTATTATGTTCGATAAATTAAGAAAGGCAATGTCATCTTCTGAGGATTTCGACGATGAATATCTTGAAATTGATTTAGGTCAGGAAGAAAAAGAAAATAAAGTTTTAGTAAAATTATTTGTTCTGAAAAACTATGAAGAGATAAACGACATCTTAAACGCATTGCGTCAAGGATACACAATAGCAATAATCGACATAAAAACATTGCGTCAGAAAGATTCAATCGAACTCAAACGTGCAGTTTCAAAAATCAAAAAAACAACAGATGCACTTGAAGGAAGCATTGCAGGTTTTGGAGAAAACACATTAATTGTAACTCCTTCTTTTGCAAAGATTCAGAAAGAGGCCGCGCCTTTAAAAAAAGAAGGTAAGGATAATAAATTCGAGACATACTAATATCTTAAATGTCAAGAAAATTATCAGAAGCTGAATTATCTCTAGGAAAATTAATTATGATTGAAGCAAGTTCTTTAAGCATAAAAAATTATTCAGACCCTGAACTTAGATACCTTAATTGGGTAAGAGGTTGTCCAACTCTTTCTCAAGAACATTCGCTTTCTTTCATGAATAGATTCTCTCCTAAAAAAGACTACAAAGAAAATTTAGTCCCAATTCTTCAAAATTATCATTCTGCCCTAAGAAGAGCAAGAGAAAAAGCTGAAGATTTATCCAGATAATTTTAAAACTAATAACTCTCTTATTTTTTATGAAAACTTTATTCATCCCAGTAAAATCAAGATTAGAAATAGATAAATCAAAAATCCTAGAATTTTCTGAAAAACTTCCAAAGAATATAGCTCTATGTTATTCTATTCAATACAAATCGCAAGCTCAAGAAATCAAATCAATCTTAAGTTCAACACATCATATAACTGAATTTCTACAGGTTTTAGGATGTTCAAAACCAAAAATCTCTGCACAAGCTATATTATTAGTAGGTGATGGAAAATTTCATGCAATTTCTTTAGCAATTGAGACAGGTCTTCCAGTTTACTTGTATAATATAGGCGAACTTGAAAAAATCTCTGAAAAAGATATAAAATCATTTCAACAAAAGAAAAAAGCATCTTATGTAAAGTTTCTTAGTTCAGAAAGAGTTGGAATTTTAATCTCAACAAAACCTGGACAGCAGAACCTAAAAAAAGCACGAAAACTAAAAGAAAAAATTAAAGAAAAAGATATTCATTTCTTCTTATGTAATAATATAGACAATCAACAATTTGAAAATTTTCCAGAAATTCAATCTTGGATTAATACTGCCTGTCCTAGACTTGATATGAATGATTCAAGAATTGTTAATATTAATGATATATAATCTTAAATACCTTTTTTTAATAATTTTCTATGGCAGAAGATGAAAAAGTTTTAAAAATTGATGATTTAAGAAATGAAACAAGCAATTCCATCGCAAAAAGAGTTGGAAACTTTCTTAAAAATAATCAAGAAGTAAGATTAATCTTTGAAAAAGAAGAAGATTGGGAGGAATATACCCATAGTCAAAAAGGACAAGAATTTATGCGTGCAGTTGGAGACATTAGATTAATAGAGATGTTGAGTGAAGAATCAAGGAAGAACCCTTCTATGGCTTATCTCGTAGAATCAGAATTAACAGACAATTACCAAGGTTTTGATTTGGTAGAGTATCATCATAACAATATTGTTTTCAGAAGAAAGTTTTTACATTAATCATTAAACCTTAGCAATACTAAATACAGTTTTCAGTGCAACAACAATTGATGCAGGAACAAAGAGAATAAGCAATGCTCCAAATATATTAGAAACCAAACCTCCAACACTAATTCCTATTAATGAACCAGTAACACTTTCCATTCCAAATTTACTCACAATAACTAATATAGCAATTGTGTAAAGAAAAGTCTGAGCATCACGCCGATCAATTTTTATTGTGAATCCAATAATCAAACCAAGAATAACAAGTATTGCATAAATCTGTGGACTATATTTTACAATTGAATCAATAGGAATAAGTGATGATGTTCCAATACCAATAAGCACAGCAAGAATCACTCCAACTAGAAGTGCCCACGCACTCCATGAGTTTTCCTTCGACGATATAACCATAAAATCCTAAGGGATTTTCATATATAAAACTTTTGAAATATTCAAAATAATATATATTTTCAAAAACCTAAAACTTTATAAACCCATAGTAACTCTAAAATTACAACAATGAAAACAAAAATTTTCACAACAATGATTTTAGGAATGTTCGCATTAGTATTCCTCGTCGGAAATGTTAGTGCAGTAGCATTAAATGGAATCAATTTAGTTTCAAAACCTTCAAGTGTTTCTAATGATGCAGGTTCATTTAACATTGTTTTCGATTTAACAAATGATGGAGTCGCAGGAGACTTATATTACAATTTATCAAATTTCACATCTTCTCAATCAGGTTTAACAATTTCTTTCAATGATAACTACATTGAAGCATCTACAACAGAAACAATTACAGCAACAATTACTTTTAATAGTGGTCAGACAGGAACAATTACAGGTAATATTAATGTAGGAAACACAGATTCAGCTACTGATGAAACACTTCCATTCTCAGTTATTTTGGAAGATGCAACATCTTCTCCTTCAAATGTTTGTGCTTATGATGATGGAACTTCAGAAAATAATGGAGACCTTAGAGTTGACATAAAAGATATTTCAGTAGTATCTGGTTTTGGTAAAGATGAAGAATGGCTTCCTTTGGATGAAGTTGAAATCGAGATTAAAGTAGAAAATAAAGGAGACTGGGACATTGACGATATTTCACTTGAATGGGGTATTGTTGGAAATGACCTTGATGATGACTGGGTTTTAGAGCTTGATGAAATAGATAAATTCAAATTAAAAAATGGAGATGATAAAACATTCACAGTATCTTTCACAGTTAATGAAAAAGATTTAGACATGAATTTAGATGAAGTAGTTGGAAACGATTACAATCTTCTTGTTCGTGCAACAGGAACAGTTGACGACAATGACTCTCCTTATGATGGCGACAAGACATGTGCTAGTGATTCAGCAGATGTTTCTTTTTATGAAGAAAGTGATTTTGTAATACTCTCAAATCTGAATATGCAAGACACTGCAACATGCGCAGAACAAATTCAAATAACAGCTGATGTTTTCAATATTGGAACAGACGATCAGGATGATGTTACAGTAAAAATTTCTAACAAAGAATTAGGAATATCAGAAACAAAAACATTCTCAACAATAGATACATTTGATAGTGAAGATTTGGATGTTTTAATCACACTTCCAGATGATGCAGAAGAAAAAACATACATCTTTACATTCGAAGTATATGATGAGTATAATGATATTTATGTAGGTGACTATGACGATGATGATTCAGTATTCACAAAAACTTTAACTATTGAAGGATGCACAGTAACACCTTCAAGCGCTATTGTAACTGCTTCATTGACTTCAGGTGGAAAAGCAGGACAGCCATTAGTAGTTACTGCAACAATAACAAACAGTGATGATAAATCAGCAACATATTCTGTGAACGCAGCAACTTACGCGAGCTGGGCAAACTCAGTTGAGGTAGCACCTTCAACTTTGACAGTTAATGCAGGAGCTTCAAAGCAAGTTACATTCACATTTGATGTAAAAGATGATGCTTCAGGAACAGCATTGTTCGATATTGAAGTTCTTTCAGAAAATCAGCTTGTAACAACACAACCTGTTCAACTTCAAATTGAAAAATCAGGATTCAGTATTTTTGCTGAGGAGTTTTCAACACCTTACTTGATAATCGGCGCAATCATTGCAGTATTAATTCTAATCGCAATAGTTGTTTTAATTATAAGATTGATTAAATAAAAAAATGACTAGTCTGAAAAATAAAACAGATAATTCTAAAATTCTTTTTTATTCTAAATTGTTTAGATGCAGAGGATATAAAAGAGCTCCAGGAAAAATGAGTGATGAACATGTTTTTCCTAAAGAAGATGCAGAATTAGTTTGTGTGGATAAATTTAGAGACGGGAGTTCAATGATTCATTGCAATTACAATGGGAATAACGAATGTTATGCCGTTGAAGCTTTATACTCTGAGGAAGAAGACAGTTCTAAATTACGTGAGATGTTTGGTGCTTGCCCTTTTTATTCCAGAGGAAGATCTTAATTAAGTAATTTTTTAAAACTTCTTTTCTTTAATTATCAATGAAAAAAGTATATGATTTAGTTTTACGTTATGCAATTATTCTTGCAGTCTCTATACCAAACCTGTATTTGTTTTATTTGATATTTTTTCCACTAACAATTTATACTTCTTATTTTTTCTTTGATTTATTTTTTGATGCAATTCTCTCAGGAAATTCAATATTTATTTCCAATCATTTTAAGATTGTTTTTATAGATGCTTGTGTTGCTGGTTCTGCTTATTTCCTTTTGTTTATATTGAATCTTTCAACACCAAAAATAAAACATAGAGGAAAATCAATTCTTTTCTTATTTTCATGTTTCTTTTTATTAAATATAATTAGAATTTTTTTCCTTGGTTTAATGTATGTAAATTCTTCAATTTTTTTTGATACAGTCCATAAATTGACATGGTGGCTTGGCTCGACAATTTTTCTTGTAGGAATCTGGTTTGCCAATGTTAAACTTTTCAAGATAAAAGAGATTCCCTTTTATTCGGATTTTAAATATCTTAAAAAACAAATATGGAAATCTTAACTTCTTTTATTTCAGCAGTTCTGACTTTAGTAAACTCTCTTGGCTATACTGGAATCTTTTTAGGAATGACTCTTGAAAGCTCTTTTATTCCTTTTCCAAGCGAAGTAATTCTAATTCCTGCAGGTGCACTAATTGCCCAAGGAAAAATGTCTTTTCCAATAGTTTTCTTAGCAGGATTAGCAGGCTCTTTGATTGGCGCATTAATTAATTATTTTCTTGCACTTTATCTAGGAAGAACTGCAATAGAACTTTTAATTGATAAACATGGAAAATTATTTTTTCTTAACAATTCAAAATTAAAAAAATCAGATGATTATTTTCAAAAACACGGTGAGATAACAACTTTTGTAGGTAGATTAATTCCAGTAATTCGTCAGTTAATCTCTCTTCCAGCTGGATTCTCAAAAATGAAACTTTCTAAATTTATTCTTTTCACTTCATTAGGTGCAAGTTTTTGGTCTTTTATTTTAATATTAATAGGATATTTCTATGGAAGTGAAATCAGCTCTTATATGAAGCTTATGACTACGTTAATAGTGGGGTCAATTTCTATAATCCTTATTCTTATTTATTGTAAGAGAAAAAAGTCTACTTAATTTTATTAATTTCTACAAACATTTCAATCATAAACCTTTCAGTTGCTTCCAATACCCTACAATTACCAACAGTAATATCATAACAAGCAGGACCTTTTTCTATAATTTTTGTCTCATCACCTTCACGTATGTTTAGATAAACATATCTTCCTTCAGAATCACAACTAGCATTTTCATCTTTTATTACATTTGCTCCAAGAACCTGCCACAACTTAACAAGATTTGCAACACCAATAATTTCATCACCATCACATTTTATTCCACTACTCATATTAACAACGACATTTTTCAATAAATTCACTTCTCCCTCAAATTCTATATCTTTTAATTTTCTTGGATCATTTCTCAGATAAAAATTATAATCTCTTATCTGCCCTTGATAATAAACAGGAATTGATGTTTGGTAAAGTAAGAGATTTCCTTCTTTAGTAAGTTCGAAATTTGTGTTCTCATAAGTAAATTTGCTCATTGATTTAAAGAAAAAAATAATCCCAACAAAAGCTATAACAAGTATTACTAAACTAATCAGAATATTCCTTAATGTTTTATTTTGCTCTTTGAGCTCTTTTTTTGTAGCATGTTTTTCCTCAATCTCTCCACATTTTTCCACGATTTTC